>CASFUI010000146.1 GCA_949297565.1 uncultured Eubacteriales bacterium | reverse complement strand
GTTCCCACTTCTTCTCCGTTTATAATCCTATGAATATTATTCACGTCATTTCCGTTGGTGATAACCATATCCGCCCCTGAATAATTAGCTATCTGTGCCGCAACAAGCTTTGTTGACATTCCTCCCGTTCCGACACTGCTTCCCGAAGAAGCTTTACCCATGTGAATAAGATTATCGTCTATCTTTTCAACAAGATTTATAAACTTTGCGTCCGGATTTTCGTTAGGGTCATCCGTATAAAGACCGTCTATATCAGATAAGAGTATAAGCAAATCCGCTCCGGTAATAGCAACTACAAGAGCCGAAAGTTTGTCATTATCACCGAAGGTCTGAACATACTCAATCTCATAAGTTGAAATAACATCATTCTCATTTACAATGGGAATAGCGCCTATATGCAGAAGCTCCTTAAAAGTGTTTTCGGCGTTTGTTCTTGCAACATGATTTAACATGGTGTACTTTGTAAGCAAAACCTGTGCCGCGACAGTATTATATTCAGCAAATATCTTCTGGTAAACCATCATGAGCTTGGCTTGTCCTATTGCCGCACAGGCCTGTTTGACAGGAAGCTCGTCCGGTCTTTCATGAAGTCCTATAGAATTTCTTCCTACCGCTATAGCTCCGGAGGAAACAAGAATAACATCCTTTCCGGAATTCTTTATATCAACCAGCGTCCTTACAAGCCGCTCCACCTTGAGAAGATTGAGCTTTCCGGTCTCGCTGTGCATAAGCGATGAAGAGCCGATTTTAACTACGATTCTTTTTTTGTCCTTCAGAAATTTTCTTTCGTTACACATGTCTGCTCCTGCATTTTTAAATAAATATTTTATTTATTTTACACTATTTACTGTAAAAATTCAACGCTATCTTTTCCGCGACCTTCATTCCGTCAACAGCAGCAGATGTTATACCTCCGGCATAACCAGCTCCCTCGCCGCACGGATACAAGCCTTTTATATCAGACTCACAATTTTCGTCCCTCCAAATTCTTACCGGACTTGAAGTTCTGCTCTCCACCCCTGAAAATACCGCGTCTGCCATATCAAAGCCCTTTATATAATTTGCAAAGCCTGTTACTCCCTCGCTTATCGCCTCACTCAGGTTATTCCCGAGCACTTCCCTTAAATTTGCAAAGCTGAAGCTGCCCTTGATACACGGGCTGACTGCCCCAAAGCCATCGGATACCCTGTTCTGCCTAAAATCCTCGAGAAGCTGAACAGGAATATTTCCGTTTCCGCTCCTGTACGCCATACTCTCAAGCCTGCGCTGAAATTCCATGCCGGAAAGAGGCGTATCGCTGCCGTAATCTTCAGGCGTCACGGTAACTATGATTGCGCTGTTGGCATTTGTTCCGCTGCGTCCCGAATAGCTCATGCCGTTTACCGCAATTTTCTCATGTTCCGACGACGCGTTTACGACATATCCTCCGGGGCACATACAGAACGAATAAACGCCCCTTCCACCTGACGTCTGATAAGTCACCTTATAGTCGGCGGCGGGCATTTTATATATCGTATCACCGTAAGCGTTATAGTCTATAAATGACTGTGGATGCTCAAGGCGCAGCCCTACAGCAAATGATTTTGCGCTCATTGAACAGCCGCTTTCTGCAAGCATCTCAAATGTATCTCTCGCGCTGTGTCCTATGGAAAGACACAGACAGTCACATGACAGCTCATAGCTTTCTCTGCTTTTAACATTCTCAACCTTTACTCCCGAAAGTCTTTTCGTTTTGCCGCGGTTTTCAGTTATTAGCTCTGTAATCTTGCTGTTAAAGCGCACCTCTCCGCCCAGCTCTATAATACGGGAGCGTATTCCCGATACAATCCCCATCAGCACATCAGTACCTATATGAGGCTTATTCATATACAGAACTGACGAATCCGCTCCGAACTCGACAAAGGTTTTAAGCATCTCTTTTATCCTGCCGCTTGTGTCCTTAATCATAGTGTTTAGTTTTCCGTCCGAAAATGTTCCGGCTCCGCCCTCACCGAACTGCACATTGGATTCTGTATTCAACTCTCCTGTGCTCCAGAATTTTTCCACTGTTTTTTTTCGCTCTTCCACAGACTCCCCGCGCTCAATAACTATAGGGCATAGTCCCGCCTGTGCCAGCATGAGCGCAGCAAACATACCGGATGGACCAAAGCCGGCAATTACCGGACGTTTAAACTTTCCTGCATTCCACTCTCCCTCTGCTCTTGGAAAGCAGTATTCTTGTATCTGTGTAATTACAGCGTTTTTAATCGTCTTTTTATGCTTTCCCGTCATAAACTTCCCTTTAAGCACATCATTTAAGCTGACACTTTTCCCGCCTATTATGACCTCAGCTACATCTACGCTGTACACATAAAAAATATCCGGCTTATGTCTTGCATCAATGGATTTTTTTGATATGCCCCATTTGACGATACAATTCTTAGGAAGCATCAGCAGGTGCCTGACGGCTGCGTCAAGCTTATCCTCTGACTGGTCTGGCTTCAATTTTATCTGGCTTATACGCAATACTGTATTCATAAATCAACCTTTTCCTGTTATAGTTTTTTAAAACCGTTTTTACTTCTGCAAATCTTCAAAGGCTGCACAAGCGGCTGCTCTTCCTGCCGTAATGCCGCTGCTCCACGCCCACTGAAGATTATAACCTCCGCATTTTCCGTCAACATCCGCTATCTCCCCGGCAAAATATAATCCGCCGCACAGACGCGACTGCATTGTATCTGAATCAAGCTGAGACAGTGCTACGCCGCCCTGACATACCTGACAATTTTCAAAGCCTTTAAATCCTGTAATCTCAAATTCAAAATTTTTCAGGAATCTGACAAGTCTTTTTGCCTTCTTGCCTCCAAGCTGACCTATATGCATGTTTACATCAACTCCCATTGACTTGGCGGCGCCGTATACCAGCTTTTTATTAATTATTCCCGCAAAAAACTGTTCGACACTCTTTGACTTCTCACGCAATATTCTGGTGTCAATATCATTCTCCAGCTCTTCTTTTGATATATCAGGAAGCATATCGATAACCGCCTTAACTCTCTTTCCGGAATCCACGCCACGAACAGCATATCTGCTCACCTGAAATACCGGTATGCCTGAAATTCCGTAATCCGTATACTGTATTTCTCCTGTATCCGAGCTGACCTCTTTCTCATCTATGTAAAGTTTAATTGTTCCCGTGCTTCTCACACCCGACATTGCCCTGCAGTAAGCAAAGCTGCTGACAAGCTGAACAAGAGCCGGAAGCGGCTTTATTATTTTATGACCGAAGCTCTCAGCAAGTCTGTAACCGCTGCCGTCAGAGCCTGTCGCCGGAGCCGCGCATGATCCCGCTGCAATAATAAGCTTACCGCAGCATATCCGAATTTTGCTCTTAATTAAATCTTTATTTTTATTTCCCGCGTCATCAGACGGCTCCTCAGAAATCACGGCATCAATAATAAATTTTCTGTCGTTTAGTCTAGTTATTCTTTCGATTTCACTTCTCAGAAAAACCCGGACGCTAAGTCTGTCCAGCTCTGTTCTGAGAGCGTCCTGAAGTGACGCAGCCGTCTCTGAATGTGGATAAATATAACTGTTTTTAGCCTTGGGATAAACACCCAGTTTTTTAAAAAAATCAATAACCGACTTTTCATCAAATTTATTAATTACCTTCATTACAAATCCCGTATCATCGTTCTGATAACATTTCTCGCTCATCTCAAGATTTGTAAAATTACATTTTCCATTGCCTGTTTTAAGAAGCTTGCTTCCCAATCTCTTTGTATGTTCAATAACCGCTGTTTTCGCGCCTCTGTCAGCCGCAGCCGCCGCAGCTGCCATTCCCGCTGCTCCTCCTCCCACAATAACGCAGTCATATTCGTAACGTTTCATAAAAATCCTCATTCTCCCGCAAACTTTTGCGCATAATCCGGCGTCAGACTCATGAACTGTATGCCTGTAAAAAATCATACAGGTTGTCCAAACCGTCAATATAAAGTCCCAGCTTTAACTGTTCCTTTATCTCGACAGGAAGTCCATCCAAGTTTATATCAGCATAGTCATAAAAATCTCTTTCCGGCTCTCTGTATATAACGACCCTGTCTTCCTCGTATATAAGATAAAAGCTGGAATCAATGTCCGTCTGCGCGGCGGTCGTCTCCTGCACATTTTTTATATTATCGCTGTTGTCAACAAACTGTTCCATTGACACATTTTCCTGATTTTTATTGTTCTTTTGCTTTCCGAAGCTGAACAGGAAAGTGCCGAACCATATGATAAAAATTACACCGACAATAATTCCGACAATATAACCCCATGTTTTTTTCATATCCGTTTTTCAGCCGTAAATATATTTGTCCGGCTGCCTCCATGCGGTTATTATTGCCAAAAAATTAGTATTCTATTCCTTTTAATTATTTCATATCTTTTGCCCCGAAGCTGTTTGGAAGAAGCTCACATAATTTATAAACAACCGGGCCGTTTTCATTTTCAAGAATAATCTCTGCGTCGGGCGCCATGAACTCTGACAAAACCTGCCTGCATATTCCGCACGGAGGCGTTTCCCTTTTATTGTCCGACACGACCGCAATTTTTCTTATATGTCTTTCGCCGCGTGCGACAGCCGCAAAAACTGCGGCTCTCTCTGCACATACAGTAGCTCCGTACGATGAGTTTTCAATATTGCATCCGTCAAAAAAGCCTCCGTTATCAGTCAGCAGCGCAGCTCCGACATGAAATCCCGAATACGGCACATACGCATTTTCCTTCGCCTCATGGGCGGCCTCAATAAGTTTTTTATTTTCTATATTTTCATATGATGTATCCATAATAACCTCCATTCCAAAGCGATCAATCGCAAAAGAACACCTTTATTCAGTCTCCTGTATAGTCACAGGCTGTGTGTTCTCAACCAGACCAACATATGTTTTTCCCGGATTCATAATAACTTCTGAGCCGTCCGAATAATAATATCTTGTCGCTCCTTCGCTTTCGCTTTCCTTAACCCATGTAACTTCCGATACCTGCCCGTTTGTAACGTACAACCCCTTACCGCTTCCGGATATTTTATAGTTAGGTGTCCCGTTGTCATAATAAGCCGGGGTTACATATTTTATAAGGATATTCTTAAACTCAAGCTGCTCACCGCTTTCCCTGTCAATCTGTGCCCCACCGAACTGGTATCGGAGATAATTCCCGGTATTTTCGTCATACTCAAACCACGGCTTATTATACACGTAATTCATATCAAGACGAACGCACGGTGTGCCGTTTTGCGGCGTAATCTGTTTCGTGTCATCAGTATTAAACACAAACGGTGAACTGTAATCATCCGGATATGTTGTGCTGTACCCTTTGCTTATTACGCTG
>CASFUI010000145.1 GCA_949297565.1 uncultured Eubacteriales bacterium | reverse complement strand
CCTACAACAAGGATATGCAGGAGGATAAAGAGCTCTCCTTTGACGCTATGGATACTGTAAAGGGCTGCGTAAGTCTGTTCAGGGGAATGATTGACACCATGCGCTTCAACTCAGAGCGAATGGAAGACAGCGCTAAGAAAGGCTTTACTAACGCTACTGATGCGGCTGATTATCTTGTAAAAAAAGGAGTTCCTTTCCGCGACGCTCACGGAATTGTCGGACAGCTTGTACTTTTATGCATAGACAGAGACATTGCTCTTGATGACCTGCCTCTTTCTGAATACAAGAAAATAAGCCCTGTGTTTGAAGAAGACATATATGACGCAATCAGCCTTAAGACATGCGTCGATAAGCGTCTCACACTCGGCGCTCCTGGTCCTGAAGCCATGAATAAGGTTATAGCAATATATGACAAATATATGGCAGAAAACGAAACGCTTTAATTCATTGCAACAGTTCATCCATAAGAGGATAAAGCATGGGTGATTGCCCTCAACGCCAAAGGATTGTCCTCTTATGAGCTAAACGCCCGATTAATGAGCAAAACAGGCTGCGGCACAATAGCTTCCCATTGCTGCCGCAGCCTGTTTTTCGTTTAATTCTGACTCAGTTTACAATATATACGGGCAACTATACTCTCACTTTAGTTCCCTTTGTATCCCTGTGTGCAAGCTTCATCTTCGCAAAATCAATATTTTTCCCCTTATAATCTAAAGACAGCTCGTCGCCGCTTCCCAGCAGATAAACTTCCTCTACATAGTCATTTGTTCCCAGCTTAATTCCGCGCACTCCGACAGCGTTTTTCTTTTTCTGCGGAACATCAGTAAGCGGAAATTTAAGGAATACTCCGTTTGCGGTCTGCAATATAACATTCTGGTCGCTGACGACCGTCTCCTCCTCCGCGATTGTTCCGTCATAATTAAACTTAGAAAACACTTCAATCCTTGCATCAGTCGTATAAATTCCGATAAGCTCGTCATTATCCGTAAGTTTAGTAGAAGCCACAGTCTTTTTCATCACATCAAATTCAGACGCGTCAACAAGCTTCAGCATTCCAAGCTTAGTCACAAACAAAAGCCTCTGCGAGCGTATACGCTCGGCCGCGCTAAGATAAATAATGCGCTCTCCTCTGCTGTCATAATTTCCCAGATTGTCAATCGGCGTACCCTTATCCCTGAATTTTGTGGAAAAAGGAATATCTCTCACTTTAATCTGATGAAAAAGTCCGTTATCAGTAAAAATACAAATCTTATCGGTATTCATGCACGAAAATACATATTTATTTTCACTGTGTACCGCCTCTTTATTTCTCTCGTATGCAGCCATATCAATCGTCTTTGCGTATCCGAAGCGGTCCATTATAAACATAACCTCCTGCTCCGGAACTTCCTTCTCTACAAATACCGCCGCTTTTCCATCCTCGATAACGGTCCTTCTTGGCACGGAATACTCTTTTTTAATCTTCTGCAAATCAGCCTTTATAACCTTAGCCATCTCTTTTTTGCTGCCAAGCAGCTTTTCATACCCGGCAATCTTTTTAAGACACTCGTCATATTCCTTCTGGAGAGCAAGTATCTCAAGTCCAATCAGCTTATACAGACGCATCTCAAGAATAGCCGACGCCTGCCTCTCGGTAAAATTAAGCCCTTCCGCCTGCTTTCTTGATGACTCCGACTTAAATTTAATTCCCTCGGTCTGCCCTGAGATGAGACATTCCTTTGCCATTTTAAGGCTGGAGCTTCCGCGAAGGATTTCTATAATTAAATCTATAATATCACATGCGCGTATAAGTCCCTCTTTAATCTCCTTATTTGCAAGCTCTTTATTCAGGAGAGTAGTATACTTTCTTGTGGCAATCTCATACTGAAAATTAATATGATGCTCAATTATTTTTTTAATTCCGAGCGTCTCCGGTCTGCCGTCAACAATAGCAAGCATATTCACACCGAAGGTATCTTCAAGCTTTGTCTTTTTATACAGAAGATTTTTCAGATTCTCTGCATCGGCATTTTTCTTTAACTCAAGAACTATCCTGATACCCTCTTTTGATGATTCGTTTGAAATATCAACGACCTCTGAAGCCTTTTTGCTCTCAATCAGCTCAACCACATCAGCTATAAATTTTCCGATATTCGCGCCAATCATAGTGTACGGAATTTCGGTTATAACAAGCTTATCACGCTCTCCGCGCTTCCCGGCCGGCTCAAATTCAACCTTTCCTCTGAGTTTTATTTTTCCAGTTCCGGTCTCATAGATTGAAGCAAGCTCGCTCTTGTTTACAACAAGACCTCCCGTCGGAAAATCAGGCCCCGGACAATACCTCATAAGCTCTTCTGTTGTAATCTGTTCGTTATCCATATAAGCGCATACGGCATCGATAACCTCTCCCAGATTATGTGTCGGAATATTCGTCGTCATTCCGACAGCTATTCCATCAGCTCCGTTTACAAGAAGATTAGGGACTCGCACCGGAAGCACCTCCGGCTCTTTTTCTGTCTCATCAAAATTAGGAACAAAATCAACTACATTTTTGTCCAAATCGGCAAGATATACATCCTGCGTAAACTTTTTAAGCTTTGCCTCCGTATATCGCATAGCAGCCGCGCCGTCTCCCTCAATGGAGCCGAAATTGCCGTG
>CASFUI010000144.1 GCA_949297565.1 uncultured Eubacteriales bacterium | reverse complement strand
TATGACGCAGCGGCGGAGGCAGAGTATATGGATGCCTATATGGAGCTTGTAAGGGCGGTTGCCGATGCGGATAATGATGTTTTAAGTGAGCTTGAGCAGGCACAGCAGCCGGTTAATATAAGTAATATAGAGGCAATGCAGGCTCTTATGCACGGCGGAGCATACGGACTTATTCTGGACAGCGACACCCGGAAAGTGCAGAAGTTTATTGACAGTGCGGAGAGTGAGCAGGAGCTTGACAGGGCGTTTGCCGAACTCGACAAAGAAACATCGGCAGTCGAGGAGACAGAAACCGGAATGGTTGAGGAGACAGCAAAGCCAGTTGATACATATGAATCGGTACACGAGGTTTTGCTGAAAAATAAAATAATTAACCTTCTTCAGAGCCTGAGCAGCCGCAGGGATTACAGAATTCCGTTTATGTCGGGCGACGGTATAGGGGTTATGAGGCTCATGCTGGTATCTGATGAGGAGGATAAGGGAAAAATATCTATTCATTATAATGACGACAGTTTTGGAGAGGTCTCTGTTGAGATTAAAGTGCGGGGCGATATTGCGGATATTTACGGAATGAGCCGTTATGCGAGCGAAGCCTTTGAGCAGAAATTAAATTATGCGGCAGAAAATTTAAAAGAAAAATTCGGTTTTGAGGAAGTGCGGATTTATAACGTGCAGTCTGAACATCCCGCTGATATATATTATGAAAATGCAAAAGACGATGCCGCAACCTCAAAGCTGTATAAAATTGCAAAAAATTTTATTGCGGACTGCCTAAAATAAACGGGAGATAAAGCCGATATCTAATACATGAGGGACAGCAGAAAACGGAGGACAGTATATGAGAATAAATGCGAATATAACAGCAATTACAGCAAATAATTCATTACAGAAGGCACAGAATCGTCTGTCTCAGTCAATACAGAGACTTTCATCGGGATATAAGATTAACAGTTCTGCTGATGACCCGGCTGGATGCGCAATTTCAGAGAAAATGCGCGTGCAGATACGAGGACTTGACCGTGCGGATAATAACGCGGCGGACGGAGTTTCGGTGCTAAATACGGCTGAGGGTGCCTTAATTGAGATACAGTCAATGCTTACGCGTATGAAGGAGCTTTCGGTTCAGGCAGCCAATGACGTAAACTCTGATGATGAGCGTGAGGCGATTCAGGAGGAGCTTGACAGCATTAATAAAGAAATAGACAGAATTTCGGAACAGACCGAATTTAATACACAGTCGCTGATTAACGGTAATCTGACAAGAAGAGTATACTCTGACTGCCAGGGGGTAAATCAGCTTGAGTGTTCAGATAATTATGTTGCGGGAAATTACGGAATTACGGTAACACAGGACGCGCGGCAGGCAATAATGGTATCCGAAGGAACTATGGGACTGGCAGGCGGAGCTGTAATTACTGCACAGCAGGCGGGGAGTATAGAGCTTAACGGATACAAGGTAGCAATACAAGAGGGCGACAACATCAATACCATTATGGGTAAATTGGTCGAGGCAGCAGATAAAATCGGAGGAACCGCTTTTGCCATTGCTGATACCGCGAATGATTCAAAGACAAACGGAACTCAGTATGCGGGATATTCGCCTGCGACTACATATTCGGGAAATCGTCTTGTTATAATGACTGATGAGTACGGCAGCAATCAGTCTATAACTATTACCTGCGACAATGAGGAACTTGCAAGAGCTTTGGGAATTAACCAGGCGGCGCAGGACGGCGGTATTGTAGTTCAGGGAAGCGATGTTACGGCAGAATTTACAACAGACGCTTCAGGCGAGAGAATTGGTTTTGATGAAAGCGCCGTGCTCTCAACAAGAGGTACAAAGATAACTGTTACGGATGTCAATAATAAGAAGTTTGAGATGGATGTGCCGGGGAATATAGCCGGAACACAGTTTGATGATACGGGAAGCAAGCCGGCAGCAACAAACAACGCCAGCCAGGATATAGTGCAGGAGGTCACTGATGTGGGAACTATGAGTATCCATATCGGGGCGAATGAAAATCAGGTGATTAAGCTTGATATACCTGCAGTTACAACATATACGCTGGGCATTGATAAAATAAACGTAATGACTGGGCTTACCGCCTCACAGTCTATAGAAAAGGTTGATGAGGCAATTAACAGAACAAACTCAGTTCGTTCCAAGATAGGCTCATATCAGAACCGTTTTGAACATACCCAGAGTAATCTGGCTGTCTCAAACGAGAATATTACGTCAGCGTTGTCGGCGATGATTGACACTGATATGGCAGAGGAGATGACGGAGTACACTTCTGTGAATGTGCTTGCTCAGGCGGCAACCTCTATTCTCTCTCAGGCAAACGAGCGCCCGGCAACTGTTCTTCAGCTTTTGCAGTAAGGCGGTAAGCGGCAGCTTAATTTGCGGAGGAAGGAAGCTTTATGAATAAAGATGATATTCAAACCTTTTCATACAGAATTTCTCAGGCTAACAGAACAGAGCTTATTGTGATTATGTATGACATGGCTGCGGGATATATCAGACAGGCGCTTGAAACACAGGAGAGCGACGGAAAAAATATATACAATCAGAGTATTGTGCAGGCAAAGCGTGTGGTTGACAGGCTTATGGCGTCACTTGATATGCAGTATGAAATTTCCGCCGAGCTGTACAGAGTGTACTCGGTTATTCAGAGATATTTAATAAAGGCTATGGCGGAATATACGGAGGATGGCAGGCGGCTGCTAGAGTCGTCGCATAAAATGATTGAAAGTCTGAGAAGGGCGTTTTATGAGGTCAGTCTAATGGACAGTTCAGAGCCGCTTATGAAAAATACGCAGCAGGTATATGCGGGTCTTACATATTCAAATGCGGGAAGTTCTAATGAATTTTCACAGGATTTCAATAACAGGGGCTTTAAGGTATAAAACTTAAAGTCTCTGTGTTTTCTTTATTAAAGAATTTATATAAAATTTTTGAAGAAAACAAAAATTGCAGGCTCTTGACATTTTATTTTTTGTTCTATACAATATAGCCAGTTGCAATGACGAAGACAGTAGGATATATAGGAAAGTTACAGCGAGCCGGGTTGGTGGAAGCCGGTATGAGTAGTATATATCTGAATATCACTTCTAAGCATCCGGGCTGAACGCAGGCGGGCAGATGTCTTTTATATAAATTTGCGGACATTTGAGACTGCTTATGGCAATTAAGCCGGGACGGTAATCCCACCGTTAAAGGGGACGCATATGCTGGTATGTCGTAATTAGGATTAGGTCGTTTATCCCCTGTCGTTTATTACGGCAGGGGCATTTTTATTTTATAGGAAAGTTCTTTGAACTTCCTATAAAATAAAAATGCCCCGCAGGGTCGCAGAGGCGCGGAAATGTAATTATTCTTACGAATCCGCGACTCGCGAAAGAGTTCGCAGGCGAACTCTTTTTTATGATTTGCAGTCTGCCGTATCAGGGGCAGACCGCCCGATTTATAAGAAAGGAAGGATACTGGAAAATGGTATACGAAAAGGTATCTCCGGAGCTTAATTTTATTGACAGGGAAAAAGAAGTCGAGAAGTTCTGGAAAGACAATGATGTTTTTAAGAAGAGTATCGAAAACCGCAAAGGGGGCGAGGTATACACGTTCTATGACGGACCGCCGACTGCAAACGGCAAGCCGCACATTGGACACGTTCTCACCCGTGTTATAAAGGATATGATTCCAAGATACCGTACAATGAAGGGGTATATGGTGCCTCGAAAGGCAGGCTGGGATACTCACGGTCTTCCTGTTGAGCTTGAGGTAGAAAAAAAGCTTGGTCTTGACGGTAAGGAGCAGATTGAAGAATACGGTCTTGAGCCGTTTATCAAGCACTGTAAAGAGAGCGTATGGAAATATAAGGGAATGTGGGAGGATTTTTCTTCTACTGTAGGTTTTTGGGCTGATATGGATAATCCTTATGTTACCTATGAGAATGATTTTATAGAGTCAGAGTGGTGGGCTTTAAAACAGATTTGGGATAAGGGGCTTTTGTATAAGGGCTTCAAAATTGTGCCTTACTGTCCTAGATGCGGAACGCCGTTATCATCACACGAGGTAGCACAGGGATATAAGGCGGTAAAAGAGCGCTCTGCGATAGTACGTTTTAAGGTTGTTGGAGAAGACGCATATTTCTTAGCGTGGACGACAACACCTTGGACACTTCCTTCAAACGTCGCACTCTGCGTAAATCCTGATGAGACATATGTGAAGGTTAAAGCTGCCGACGGCTATACTTACTACATGGCTGAGGCGCTGCTTGACAAGGTGCTTGGCGGTCTTGCCGCAAAGGCAGGTCAGACGGTAAAGGGAGAGCAGCTGTCAGAGGATAACAAAGAGCTTTCCGGTGCAGGCGTGGACTATGAGGTGCAAAATACCTTCAAGGGAAAAGAATTAGAGTACAAGGAATATGAGCCGTTGTATAAGTGCGCGGCAGATGCAGCTGAAAAACAGCACAAAAAAGGACATTTTGTAACGTGCGACACATATGTAACTATGTCGGACGGTACAGGTATTGTTCACATTGCGCCTGCCTTCGGTGAGGACGACGCTAAGGTTGGAAGAAACTATGACCTTCCGTTTGTGCAGTTTGTAGACGGAAAGGGCGATATGACGGAGGAAACTCCGTATGCGGGATTGTTTGTCAAGAAAGCCGACCCTGAAATCCTGAAGGATTTGGATAAAGAAGGAAAGCTTTTTGACGCTCCGAAGTTTGAGCATGACTATCCGTTCTGCTGGAGATGCGATACTCCGCTTATTTACTACGCGAGAGAATCGTGGTTTATAAAAATGACCGACCCTGAAGTCAAGAAAAACCTTATTGAGAATAATAAGAAAATCAACTGGATTCCGGAGACAATCGGAACGGGACGTTTCGGAGCATGGCTTGAAAATGTTCAGGATTGGGGCATAAGCCGTAACCGTTACTGGGGAACGCCTCTCAATATCTGGCAGTGTGAGGACTGCGGTGAAATGCTTTCTATCGGAAGCATTGCGGAATTAAAGGAGCATTCTGACAACTGCCCTGATGACATTGAGCTTCACCGCCCGTATATTGACGCAGTCACATGCACCTGTCCTAAGTGTAAAGGTGTAATGAAGAGAGTGCCGGAGGTTATAGACTGCTGGTTTGACTCAGGCTCAATGCCGTTTGCACAGCACCATTATCCGTTTGAAAACAAAGAAATATTTGAGCAGCAGTTCCCTGCAAAATTTATTTCCGAGGCAGTGGATCAGACCAGAGGATGGTTTTACTCGCTGCTGGCAATATCAACGCTTCTGTTTAACAAGCCTCCTTATGAAAATGTTATCGTTTTAGGACATGTTCAGGATGCAGACGGACAGAAGATGAGTAAGTCAAAGGGAAATGCGGTTGACCCGTTTGACGCGCTGAAAACGCACGGTGCGGACGCAATACGCTGGTATTTTTATGAGAACTCGGCTCCTTGGCTTCCTAACCGCTTCCATGACAAAGCTGTTACAGAGGGACAGAGAAAGTTCATGGGAACAATCTGGAACACATACGCGTTTTTCGTGCTCTACGCAAATATTGATGATTTTGACGCGACAAAGTATAAGCTTGAGTATGATAAGCTTCCGGTAATGGATAAATGGATTCTTTCAAAGCTTAACACACTCGTAAAGACAGTTGACAATAACCTCGAAAATTACAAAATTACGGAGACAGCGAGAGCGCTTGAGGATTTTGTGGATGAGCTGTCCAACTGGTATGTAAGACGCTGCCGTGAGCGTTTCTGGGCAAACGGAATGGAGCAGGATAAAATAAACGCGTATATGACGCTTTACACAACTCTTGTAACACTTTGCAAGACCGCCGCTCCTATGATACCGTTTATGACAGAGAGCATTTACAGAAATCTTGTGTGCAGCATTGACAAGAATGCTCCTATAAGCGTTCATTTATGTGATTTTCCGAAGGCTAACGAGGCTTGGATTGACAAGGAGCTTGAGGAAAATATGGAACATGTTCTGAACGCGGTTGTCATCGGGCGCGCGTGCAGAAACGCCACAAATATTAAGAACAGACAGCCTATAGGAAAAATGTTCATAAAGGCTCCGTGGAAGCTCAATGATTTCTTTACGGATATAATAGCTGATGAGTTAAATGTTAAGTCAGTTGAGTATAAGGATGATGTGAGAGATTTCACATCATATACATTTAAACCTCAGTTAAAGACACTCGGACCGAAGTACGGCAAGCTGATCGGTGAAATCAGAAATCAGCTCTCATCACTTGACGGAAATGCCGCTATGGATAATCTTAACAAACTTGGGTATATTACTTTACAGGTCAACGGAACAGAAATCCAGCTTGAAAAAGCAGACCTGCTGATTGAGATGACACAGGCAGAGGGGTATGTTGCAAGCTCAGACAAGGGAATTACAATCGTTATGGACACTAACCTCACTCCGGAGCTTATAGAGGAGGGCTTTGTGAGAGAGCTTGTCAGCAAAATCCAGACTATGCGCAAGGAAGCAGGCTTTGAGGTAATGGACAGAATTAAAGTATATGTTTCCGGAAATGACAGAATTGCAGATATTATGGAGCGCAACAGCACTCAGATTAAGGGCGTGGTGCTTGCCGATGAAATTATCAGAGACAGTATGGCAGGCTATGAAAAAGACTGGAACATTAACGGTGAGGATGTGCGTCTTTCGGTAGAACGTGTTTAAGATTGCATAAGAGGACAAAAATGTGTATAATCATGGTAATGGTTATACACATTTTTGCGGTATTAGGGAGTATCCGCAGTATTCTAAAGCAGGAGGAAATGAGATGGCAGTAAAAATGACATTTGATAAAGAAGAGTTTAAGAAGAATATAATCAGTAATTGCAAGTCATTGTTCAGAAGAAATATTGACGAGGCGGATAAACAGCAGCTTTTTCAGTCAGTGGCTTATGCGGTAAAAGATATTATTATTGACAAGTGGATTGCAACGCAGAAGGCTTATGCCAAGCAGGACAAAAAGACTGTTTATTATATGTCAATGGAATTTCTCATGGGCAGAGCTTTGGGAAACAATATGATTAACCTTATGGCTTATGATGAGATGAAGGAAGTTCTCAGTGAGCTGGGAATTGACATTAATGTAATAGAGGATGAGGAGCCGGATGCCGCTCTTGGAAACGGCGGTCTCGGCAGACTTGCAGCATGTTTCCTGGATTCTCTTGCAACTCTTGAATATCCGGCTTACGGATGCGGTATACGCTACAAATACGGAATGTTTAAGCAGGAAATCAAGGACGGTTATCAGGTGGAGGTCCCGGATAACTGGCTAAAGAACGGTAATCCGTTTGAGATAAAGCGCGCCGAGTATCCTACTATAGTTAAGTTCGGAGGATACGTGCGTTCATACAAAGATGAAAAGACCGGCAGAGATGTGTATGTTCAGGAGAATTACACTGCTGTAACAGCTATTCCTTATGATATACCTGTTGTGGGATATGGAGTAAACACTGTAAATACATTGAGAATATGGGATGCGGAGCCGGTTGATACATTTAATTTAAGCTCATTTGACAAGGGCGACTATCAGAAAGCTGTTGAGGAGGAAAATCTCGCAAAAAATATTGTCGAGGTGCTATATCCTAACGATAATCATTATGCGGGAAAGGAGCTTCGCTTAAAGCAGCAGTATTTCTTTGTTTCGGCAAGCATACAGCGTGCTGTTGCGCAGTATAAGGAAAGACATGATGATATAAAGAAGCTTTATGAGAAGGTTACCTTCCAGCTCAACGATACTCATCCTACTGTTGCGGTTGCAGAGCTTATGAGAATACTCATGGACGAGGAAGGTCTTAACTGGGATGAGGCATGGGCTGTCACAACAAAGACAGTTGCATATACAAACCACACAATAATGGCGGAGGCGCTTGAAAAGTGGCCTATTGAATTATTTTCAAGACTTCTTCCCAGAATTTATCAGATTGTGGAGGAAATTAACCGCCGTTTTGTCGAGGAGATTAAGGCAAAGTATCCGGGCAATCAGGACAAAATCCGCAAAATGGCTATTATATATGACGGTCAGGTTAAGATGGCAAATCTTGCAATATGCGCGAGCTATTCTGTAAACGGTGTTGCAAAGCTTCACACGGAAATTCTTGAAAAACAGGAATTGAAGGATTTCTATGAGATGATGCCTGAGAAGTTTAACAATAAGACTAACGGTATCACACAGAGAAGATTTTTGCTTCACGGAAATCCCCTTCTCGCCTCATGGATAACAGATAAGATTGGCGACGGCTGGATTACGGATTTGTCTCAGCTTGGCAAACTTAAAGTTTATGTCGATGATGAGAAGTGCCAGCAGGAGTTTATGCAGATTAAATATAAGAACAAGGTGCGTCTCGCAAAGTATATTAAGGAGCACAACGGCATTGACGTGGACCCTAATTCAATATTTGATGTTCAGGTTAAGAGGCTTCATGAGTATAAGCGCCAGCTTTTGAATATTCTTCACGTTATGTACCTTTACAATGAACTCAAGAAAAATCCATACATGGACATGATTCCGAGAACATTTATCTTTGGTGCGAAAGCTGCGGCAGGCTACAGAATAGCAAAGCTTACAATAAAGCTTATCAACAGTGTGGCTGATGTAATCAACAATGACGAGTCTATAAACGGCAAGATTAAGGTTGTATTTATCGAAAATTACCGTGTTTCAAACGGCGAGCTTATTTTTGCGGCAGCAGACGTCAGTGAGCAGATTTCCACAGCGTCTAAAGAGGCATCGGGAACGGGCAATATGAAGTTTATGTTAAACGGAGCCATGACACTCGGAACAATGGACGGCGCCAATGTTGAGATTGTTCAGGAGGTTGGAATTGAGAATGCAGTAATTTTCGGTCTTTCTTCAGATGAGGTTATACGCTATGAAAATGAGGGCGGCTATGACCCAATGGAGATTTTCAACAATGACCAGGGTATCAGAGAGGTCCTTATGGAGCTCATCAACGGAAAGTATTCTCCGCAGGATACAGAGCTTTTCAGAGATATTTACAATTCGCTTCTCAACAACCAGGGCGGAAGAAGAGCGGATACCTACTTTATTCTCAAGGATTTCCGTTCATATGCCGACGCGCAGAAGATAATTAATAAGAGATATTCTGACAGGAAGGCTTGGGCTAAGTCAATGATGCTGAATGTCGCAAGCGCCGGAAAGTTCTCATCAGACAGAACTATTGAGGAGTATGTTGCTGACATATGGAAGCTTGAAAAGGTGCATGTTCCGGAATTATAAAAATAATCATTAGTTTATAAATGGGGAATTTAAAAGCCCGCAGACTTATAAACTGACTGCTGCTTGATTAACAGGGGCAGTCAGTTCAGTCTGCGGGGTTTTTGTATACAAAGGAGGACAGCGGAAAACTTTCCGCTGTCCTTTTGTAAATCGCTTAATTAAAACTCAATTACCTTCGGCTCGTCAGTAAAGGAATATATGGATGCCGTACCATGCTCAAAATAGAAAACGGTCATGAGATTGTCGTCAACTGTGTACATACTCTCCAATGACGCTTTATTGTCATTCATCATGGCTGCGCGTGCTTCGCGGCGCAAATCCTCTTTGACTTCGCCTTCAACGCGAATCCAAGTGCCGTTTTTCATACTGCAGATTTCCACTTTTCCGTTTTTCTTCATCTGCTGATAGACTTTTTTCTGGTTGTTGGTGACAATGTATAGCCTGCCGTCGAATTTACAAACAGCACCAAACGGACGTACATGTGGTTGTCCGTCTTCACTGGTGGCAAGATAAAATGTACCGCATGATTTTAAATACTCCAGAACTTCGTTCATTTGTAAATACTCCTTTCAAAACTATGGGTTGTGCTTTTGTCTTTTCGCATTTATAATTATATAGTATAAGATTAATAATACAAGTACGATATTTATTGATACCAGTATCAGAAAGGAACGTGTAATATGGAGAAGAAAGAATTGTTTGGACGCTGCCCTTATGTTACAGCTCAAAAGGTACTTACAGGCAAGTGGTCTATATATATACTGTATCTGCTGTCTAATGGTCCGGTGCGCTTTAATGAACTGCAAAGGCGAATGCCTGAAGAAATGACTCACACAACTTTATCACGTCAGCTAAAAGCGCTTGAAGGCGAAGGATTGATTATTCGGACCGAATATCAGCAAATTCCGCCCAAGGTTGAATACCGTCTGAGTGAAATAGGAGAAAAATTCAAAAATGTATTGGCTGTGCTCGAAATATGGGGAAATGAATACATTGAATATTTAAATAAATAATTTAAAAATAAATATCAACAATTAATTATTAGTGTTTTTCAAATGGTATATTTTTTTCATGTCTACATATTTTATTTAATAAGAGAAAGGATATGTGATATGAAAAAATTTTTAATCGCGGCGGTTGTTTTTCTTGTATATATATTGACGCCTGCTCTTATTACAATGTTTGTAACCGGAGTGACTGAGCAAAACGTAACGCAGGAAAATGTTTACGGGCCGCGCGTCAACGTAAAATATAAAAATGCTTCAAAATCAGTTGAGGTAAACGAATTTGTTACAATGGTGCTTGCTGACAGATTTGAGACGACAGACGAGGCTGAGGTGCTGCGCGCTATGGCGATTATGATTCGCACTGATATATACAGAATTATGGGGGAGGAGATGAGCGTTGACAGCGAAAATCTCGGAATGGATTATATGACGGTCAGCAATATGAAAAACGAATGGGGAAAGAATTACGAGGAATACTATAATCTCATACACGACAGTGTGACCTCGACAGGTCAGATGGTGATTACATATAACGGAAATCCCATTGATGCTAAGTATACAAGAGTGTGTAATGAGAAGACGATGTCGGGAAGCGAGGTTTTGGGAGAGGAATATGCATATCTTGCGCAGACCGATTGTCCGGATGATTTGACAAGCAGTGATTTTTTAAAAGTTGTGACAATAACAGCTAAGGAATTTGTGAAAAAAATCAACAATGCGTTTGAGGATTCCGGAATAGATGAAGATAATCCGGCAGCCGACATACAGGTGGTTTCAAAGAGGGAGAACGGCTATGTTGAAAAGCTTCAGGTGGGCAACGTGCTGATGACTGGAGAGACATTTGCAAAAATACTTGAGTTAAACTCACCTTTTTTTACAATAGAGAGCGATAATAATGATGTAAAGATTACAACTAAGGGAAAGGGAAGCGGTTTTGGTGTAAGTCTTTACACCGCAAACAATATGGCGAGGTCTGGAAGCACTTATGAGGAGATAATACAAAAATTTTACAGCGGAGTATCTATTGTGAGCAGGTGATATGTCTGGTGAATAATAATCTGTAAAACGGGCAACATATTAACATCAATCAACAGGAGGTTAATATGAAAGGCAAAAACAGAGGTTTCAGCAGAGAAAAAATCATCTCGGCAATAATAGTTTGTGCGGTCATACTTACGCTGGGCGTTGGTGTATTTGCGGTTGTAAAAGAAAGCAAAAGTACCGGCGACAATAAAAATAATATCGTTGATTTAAACGAAAAGGCTCCGGAGGACGTGGCGATACGCACTGAGGATGCAGATTTACCGGAGGAGAATGATGATGCGCAGGAAGAGGACGTAGACGGCGAGGCTGTAATGGAACAGACGGAGGCGCCGACAGAGGCGGAAACGCAGACGCAGGAGGCTCCGAGTGAAGAACAGCAGCTTGAAGTGGCGGCGGAAGCAAAGGTCGACCCGCTTTCAAAATACTCGTTTGGAGAGACGGATGTGCTGGTGTGGCCGGTACAGGGCGATATAGTATTGAAGTACAGCATGGACAGCACTATATTTTTTGAGTCGTTAAATGTGTATAAGTGCAATCCTGCAATTTCGATTGCGTCTGATGTCGGGACAAGCGTAGCAGCAGCGGCATCAGGTATTGTACAGTCCGTAGAGGTAAATGAAGAGACCGGAACGACCCTTACAGTTGCAATAGGAGACGGGTATGAGACGACATACGGACTTCTTGATGAAGTAACTGTAAAGGCAGGAGACAGCATTGCAGCGGGACAGTATTTGGGAACAGTGGCTTCGCCTACTGCATATTATGTAAAAGAGGGCTCTAATCTTTATTTCAAACTTACAAAAGACGGAGTACCTGTTGACCCAATGGGATTTTTTGAGTAACCTGACGGCAAAAGCTGCATAGAATAAAAAGTCAAAAGATAATCAGCATCCGGAGGTTTTTACGATGTGATATTTTTTAAAATTTTCACAAAATGAAGGGTTTGTGGCAGCTGGCTTATTTGTTTAGCAGCGTTTGTTTGGGTGGCATAGATGTTTGGCCGGATGCTTTATATAGATGTGAGGGGGCATAAGCTCCCCACTACATATGTTTGCGAAAATATGGAGATACATTGGGTTTTTTGTCGATTTTTTTCTGTGAACTTTATCATCAAAAAATTGTTATATTTAAGGAATTATGCTATCCTAAAACAAATAAATTGAGGAGGCATAATATGTGGTTTGAGGAGGCAGTAATTTATCAGATATATCCGCTTGGACTTTGCGGTGCGCCGTTAAAAAATGAGACATCAGCCATGGATATTTCAGAAAATGAAGAACACAGAATTTTAAAGGTGCTTGACTGGGTGAAGCATATAAAGGAGCTTGGAGCTACATGCGTACTGTTTAATCCTGTGTTTGAGAGTGACGCTCACGGATATGACACAAGGGATTACAACCGTATCGACAGGAGACTGGGCACAAACGAGGATTTCAAAAGAGTGTGTGACGAAATTCACGCTGCGGGAATGAAAGTGATGCTTGACGGCGTTTTTAACCATGCCGGACGCGGTTTTTTTGCGTTTGAGGACGTCCGCGAAAAAAAGTGGGACAGCCCTTATAAGGATTGGTTTCATATTTCATTTGACGGAAATACAAATTACAACGACGGCTTCTGGTATGAAAGCTGGGAGGGCTGCAACGAGCTTGTTAAATTAAATCTCGCAAATCCGGCAGTGAAGGAATATCTTTTCAATGCAGTAAAGGGGTGGGTGCGTGATTATGATATTGACGCGCTCAGGCTGGATGTGGCGTACTGCCTTGACAGAAATTTTCTGTCAGAGCTGAGACATTTCTGCGACGGATTAAAGGACGATTTTATTCTTATGGGGGAGACTCTGCACGGAGACTATAATCAGTGGATGAACGATTCGGCGTGTCACAGCGTCACTAACTATGAGTGTTATAAGGGAATTTACTCCAGCTTTAACTCTTCAAATATGCATGAAATTGCGTACAGCCTGAACAGACAGTTCGGAAATGAACAGTGGTGTGTATACCGGGGAAAGCATCTGCTTTCGTTTGTGGACAACCATGATGTGACAAGGATTGCGAGCATTTTGGAGGATAAAAATAATCTTTTTGCCGTATATGGACTTTTGTTCGGAATGCCGGGAGTTCCAACCGTATATTACGGAAGCGAATGGGGAATTACGGGCGAAAAGAAGGACGGAGATAATGCGCTGAGACCGGCGATAGATAAGCCTGAGAGCACAGAGCTAACCGAGTGGATTTCTAAGCTTGCGGCGGCAAGACGCGAAAGCAGGGCGCTGTGCTACGGAAGTTACAGAAATATTCTTATTATGCCAAAGCAGCTTATTTTTGAGAGAAAGTGTGAGACTGAGCGTGTTCTGGTAGCGATTAATGCGGACAGCAGCACATATCATGCTGATTTTGACGCACAGTCGGGAACAGCAGTTGATCTGATAACAGGGAAAAAACATGATTTTGGAGGCGGGAGTGATTTGGAGCCTTATTCATGTGTTTTCTGGAAAACCGAGTTTCACGGCTGATTATAAAAACGGGCCGGAGCGTATCTGATACGCTCCGGCCCGTTTTCTTTAACTATTTTCTAAAGTACAGTATGTATATTACTTTAGAAAATTTTTCTTCTTAAGGCTGATTAACAGCAT
>CASFUI010000143.1 GCA_949297565.1 uncultured Eubacteriales bacterium | reverse complement strand
TATCAAAAACAACTGTCAGAGCTTTTGAGACTTCAGAGACTTTTGACACGCGAAAAAGTATACTGGCAAAAATTATAGACGATGCTATCTTAAACACTGTAAAAAATATGTTAAAGCTTGGCGGCTATATCGTAATATTTTCATGTATCGCGGCATACATTGTTCAGCTTCCGTTCCCAAACGGCACCTATCCGGCTGTCTTATGCGGCATAACCGAGATAACAAACGGGATTTTCCTGTGCAGCAGGCTTAATATTTCAGATAATTTGATAATAATTCTAATACTTGCGGTAAATGCGTTTGGCGGAATCTCCACAATTATGCAGACCTCAGGAATGATACAGGGTAGCGGTCTGTCAATAAAAAAATACATATATTACAAGCTGATATTTACAATTATAACTATAATCGTAAGCACAGCTGTAATATATGTATTCTAAAAATTCAAAACATATGATTTATACTTACTTGGAGATAGGAATATCAACATTAAAATCTTCCTTTGTCGCTCCCTCAGGCTTTTCCTCTGCCGCCTCTTCTTTTGAGGTTTCTTCGCTGTCATCATCTTCGCTGCTGGCATTAAGCTCATTTCTGTTGTTATTTACCACTGCAAGTACATTTTCAAGATCAGAAATCAAAGAATTATATTTTTCTTTGTTGTCTTTTATTGAGTGCTCAATAATATACTGAAGCTTTGAGAGCATTTCATCAGTATAAGAAACCGCACCCATACGGATATTATTTGCATCCTCTGTTGCATTGTCAAGAATACTCTGAGCCTGGGCTGTTGCCTGTTCAATAAGCTGGTTAGCCTGTGCATATGCGCGCTGCATAATCTCATGCTCATTGATTAATTCCTCCGTCTGTACCTGAGCAGCGTTGAGAATAGCGTCAGCCTGCTCCTTAGCGTCATTGATAATAGCCTCTTTATTATTGATAATCTTCTGATACTTCTTTATTTCATCCGGCGTCTTTAATCTGAGTTCAGCCAGCATATCCTCTAACTGGTCCTTATCAACAATAATTTTTGTATTTGAAAAAGGCTGAAACTTACAGCCGTCAATATAACCTTCAATATCACTTATTAACTGTTCAATTCTACTCATCGTACTTTTCCCCTTTTCACTTTTTAATATGATATTTCTCATATACTAAGTCAACTATCTGTGACGGTACAAATTTACTGATGTCGCCTCCATACTGTGCCACCTCTTTTACAATGCTTGAACTCAGATAAGCATATTTAAGACTGGTGTTCAAAAAAATTGTATCCACATTAGGATTCGCAACCCTGTTAGTCTGTGACATTGCCAGTTCATATTCAAAGTCTGTTACGGCTCTTAAGCCCCTTATAATCACCTGTACATTGTGCTGTCTTGCAAAATCCACCAAAAGTCCGCTGAAGCTCATCACTTCAACATTAGGAATTTCTGAAGTAACATCTTTTATCATATTAACACGTTCATCTACTGAAAACAATGGAGTTTTTGAACTATTATTCAATACACCGACAATCAAGTGGTCAGCAAGCGCCGCTGACCTTTTTATAATATCAAGATGTCCTAGTGTAACCGGGTCAAAGCTTCCCGGATAAATAGCTGTTTTCATGGTACTCCTCCTTTGCGGTGTTCATATCAGCCCTTACGCAAAAATACATGCTTACTGGTTTTATATTTTTTATTCTTATAAATCTCATACCCAAGTTCAGTCTCAGCATACGACAAATCCGTATCAACAGCCTCTTCAATGATAATTGTTGTATATTTGTCAGCTATATCACTGTATTTCAGAGCCTCAAGCACCTCGCGCTCCAACCCCATTCTGTACGGCGCATCCATAAAAATAATATCAAATACGCCCTTTCCCGAAAGACGATTTACAGCCGACAATACATCCTGCTCCATGACAACAGCTTTTTCATCAAGCTTTGTGAACTTTAAATTATCCCTGATACACGCCACGCAGGGCTTGGAATGTTCAACAAACACAGCTTCTTTCGCTCCTCGGCTCAGCGCCTCAATTCCTATCGCACCGCTGCCCGAAAAAAGGTCCAGAAATCTTGAGCCGAATATTTCGCTCTGCAGCATATTAAAAAGAGTCTCCTTTATTCGATCTGTAGTCGGTCTTGTATCAAGCCCTTCTATAGTCTTTAAAGGAAGGCTTCTCGCTGTTCCGGCAATCACTCTCAAAACTTATTCCCTCCATTCACCGCCAGCCGTCTCTATCTTTTTATCTCTGAGCATAAGCTCTTTAACAGCATCCGCCGGTTTTTTATTATCAAATAAAACAGCATTTACCTGTTCGACGATAGGCATCTCTACATTATATTTCTGAGAAAGCTTGTATGCAGCCTTTGCGGCATAAACGCCCTCAACTACCATCTGCACCTCTGCCATTGCCTCATCCTTTGTATAGCCCTTTCCTATAAGAATTCCGGCACGTCTGTTTCGGCTATGCATACTTGCACAGGTAACAATCAAATCTCCTATCCCCGAAAGACCCGTAAATGTCATAACGTCAGCGCCCATAGCAATTCCAAGCCTTGCAATCTCGGCAATCCCTCTTGTAATTAACGCTGCCTTTGTGTTATCTCCGTATCCCAATCCGTCAGCAATTCCGGCAGCAAGCGCAATTACATTTTTAAGCGCTCCTCCAATGCATATCCCAAGCATATCAGGACTTGTATACACACGAAAAACATCGCTCATAAACACTGTCTGAAGATATTCTGCGTCCTTCCTTTTATGAGTTCCTATTACGCAGGTCGTAGGAATCATTCTTCCAACTTCCTCCGCATGGCTCGGACCTGAAAGTACCGCTACTGTCGCCTTAGGGATTTCCTGTTCAACAACCTCACAAAGCGTCATAAGCGTATCCTCTTCAATTCCCTTACCGACATTTACAATGTATTGCCCTTCTCTGACATACGGAGCAAATCTTTTGGCTGTTGTCCTTGTATACGGCGAAGCAACCGCAAGCACAATAATATCCGCCCTTTTTACAACTGCCTCTGTATCGGCATTAAAATCAATACTTTCAGGAATTTGCACTCCCGGAAGACATTTTTTATTTTCGCGCTCCTTTGATAACTGTTCAATCTCTTCCGGAAAAACAGACCATACGGTAACGTGATGTCCGTTGTTATTCAATAAAATAGCAAGACCTAAGCCCCAGCTTCCGGCACCCATAATACTAATTTCAGCCATTTGCTTCCTCCGTTTTCTTCTGCCCTATTTTTCGCTCAGTTCCGTTAATCAATCTCTTTATATTGCCGCTGTGGCGTATAAACGCAAGCAGTGTTATCACAAAAACAACGCAATATGATTCATACAGAACATTTCCCTCTAAAGGAAGCCATCCGACACAGCCCCATATAACAAACTCTATAAACCACAGACTTATGGCAACAAGAGAGCCAAGAGAAACATATTTTGAAAGATATGTAACCGATGCAAAGGTAACCGCACCTAGTACTGTAAACGCCCAGCAATTTGTAGGGTAAAAAAGCAGTGAAAGAACGACGCCTGAAGATGCCGCAATTCCTTTGCCGCCCTTAAACTTAAGATAAAAAGGAAAATTATGACCAATCACAACTCCAAGACCGCCATACACAATCAGAAGAAGTTCATTTCCGTTTTTATTTCCGAAAACAAAATGAATTATAACAGTGCATATTATAGGTTTAAGCGCGTCAAACAAATACGTAATCATTCCCGCTTTCCTGCCAAGCGTGCGCATTACGTTAGTTGTTCCCGCATTGCCGCTTCCGTATTTTCTTATATCAATATGATTTAATCTTCCGTACCAGTAGCCCGCCTGTATTACAGACCCCAGCAGATAACCTAATATAAGGCATATAACACGTTCAAACATTATTATCTCTCCTTGCGTTCTCTGTTAATAAATCTTATAGAAGTTCCTCTAAAGCCAAAAGCCTCGCGAATTTTATTTTCAATATATCTGGTGTATGAAAAATGCGTCAAAGCTTTGTCATTAACAAACATTACAAATGTAGGCGGTTTAACCGAAACCTGTGTAATATAGTAAATGCGCAGACGCTTTCCTTTGTCTGAAGGAGGCTGCTGCATAGCCACAGCCTCTGTCAGAATTTCGTTTAACACACCTGTCGGAACACGCATACTCTGGCTGTCAATTATTTCATCGATAAGCTCGTATATTTTACCCATACGCTGTCCCGTTAAAGCCGAAATAAACAGTATCTCCGCATAAGGCATGAAAGAGAGTGTATCCTTTATTTTATTTGTGTGCTCATAGATAGTCTTGTCATTTTTTTCTATGGCATCCCATTTGTTGACCGCGACGATAATCCCCTTTCCCCGCTCATGTGCAATCCCCGCAATCTTTGCATCCTGCTCGGTAACGCCCTCAGTGGCATCAATAACGATAATTACAATATCCGCCCTCTCCACGGCGGCAACAGTTCTTATTATACTGTAGCGCTCAAGGTCTTCTTTAATCTTATTTTTACGGCGCAGGCCTGCAGTATCAATAAAAACGTATTCCTTTCCGTTATGCTCTATTACGGTATCTATTGCGTCTCTTGTAGTACCTGCAATATTTGATACAATTACACGGTTTTCACCCAAAAGCTTATTGACTATTGACGACTTGCCGACATTAGGCTTGCCGACTATCGCTATTTTAGGGCGTTCATCTTCCTCCTGCTCATCAGAATTTTGAGGAAAATATTTTATAACCTCATCGAGCATATCTCC
>CASFUI010000142.1 GCA_949297565.1 uncultured Eubacteriales bacterium | reverse complement strand
TGTTTCTTGACGTTTCTGCACTGTGTGCGTCAGTAACAGCGCTCTTTTTTATTCTACAGCAAAAACAATATTGAGATTTTCAAAATGTTTGATATAATAAAACTTATCTCAATTATTTGAAAAACGGAGGCGGTTTATAATTATGAAGCGGATTGGGGTAGTGACTGACAGTCACAGCGGAATAACGAGGGAAGAAGCGGACAGGCTCGGTGTTAAGGTTTTGCCGATGCCTTTTTATGTTGACGGGGAATGCTGCTACGAGGGCGTTACATATACATGGGATGATTTTCTTGAAAAATTAAAGAGCGGCGCTGATGTACGGACATCACAGCCGTCGCCTACTGATGTGATGAATATCTGGGATGAGGCGCTTAAAGAGTATGAGCAGATAATATATATACCGATAAGCAGCGGTCTGAGCGGCTCGTGTCATACAGCGGAGACTTTTGCAGAGGATGAAAAATACAAAAACCGTGTGTTTGTCGTCGATAACGGAAGAGTTTCAGCGGCACAGCGCAGGGCGGTGCTGGATGCGCTTGAACTGATAGATGAGGGATATGTTGCTCCGTGGATTAAAAAGACGCTTGAGGCGTCAAAAGCTAATATGGTTATTTATATAGGGGTTGAGACGCTTGATAATCTTAAGCGCGGAGGCAGAATTTCTCCGGCTTCGGCGACTCTCGGAAATGTGCTCAATATAAAGCCTGTGCTCAAATTTGATGTGGGAACGCTTGATGTATACCGTAAGTGCAGGGGTTTCAATAAAGCAAAGAGGGTGATGATTGAGGCGTTAAAGCACGATTTGGAGACAACATTTTCTGAGTGGTATATGCGCGGGGAGGTTAATCTTCTGGCAGCTTCAAGCGCCCCGGCTGATTTGTCCCGTGAATGGGAGGAGGAGATCAGGGCAGCGTTTCCGGGAATGGAGGTACACTGCGATAATCTCTCAATGGGGGTGTCCTGTCATATAGGCTACGGAGGACTTGGCATCGGATGTTCATGTCGTCCGGACAGAGGGTAAGCGCTTAAAGTTCACACCCAGTCCCCGGCATAGCTGTGCGTGCAGGCTTCCGCAATATCAATCCCGTTGCTTACCGCAAGCCACAGCTTGCAGTATAGTGCTATTGCCGCGCTGTTGTGCACCGGGATAATATCAAGTTTTCTGTACTGCTCAACAGTTTCATATTCGCTTTCGCGGCAGTCAAGGCCTGTCAGAAAAATCGGGATATTGAGACTGCGGGCTTTTTCGGCAAATGCTCTCAGGTCGTCACTTATACAGATAGTTCCGGAATGATAGCTTTCATGCAAAACAGCCTTGACGTCTTCTGACAGTGCGGGATATTTAAAACCGGGATATGGACGTATACGAAGAATATAGTCGGTTTTGTCAGTCAGTTTAAGCGTTTTTGGATTTAGATTAAAACTGCGGTTACCGGGTGAGATACTATAAGAAGGATTTATGTGCATGAAAGTTTTGGCTGAATCAGCGGGGACTATGGTTTTTCTGTCGTATACATCTTCATAGCTTGTGCTGTATCCGACGGAAAACCTGCATACATATGAATCGCATACGCTTGATACATCACCCGAATATTCAACGGGAAGAGCCAGCCTTGTAGCAAGGTGAACAGTCGGGGAGCCTCCCTTGTTGCAGTAGCTTACAAATACGCCGCCCATGCCTTCAAAATAGCCGCCTTTTCCGGTGTTTTTAATAAACTCGACAGCATAGCGGTAGTTGTCCATGCCGTTGGCACGCTCGTCATCAAGAATAAAATCGCTTGATACGAGCACTATTGGTATTTTGGCAGAGCTGAAGACATAGCCAAGAATTGCCGCGGTATATTGAAGCGTGTCAGTTCCGTGAGTTATTATAATTCCGTCATTTTCCGAGAGTTTTTGCGAAGCCAAGAGTTCACCGACAGCTCTTATTAATTTGAGCAGGTGTTCTGCGTCAAGATTTTCGCTTAGAATTTCATATACAGGAATACATTCGATATTAAAATCCACAGTAAATTGTTTTTTGTACATTTCCAAGAGACGGTAGGGGCTGTTTTCATCAGGTGAAATCTGCCCGTCTGTATTTATTCTGCTTCCTATTGTGCCTCCTGTAAAAAGGTGATATATAGTCATAATAATCTCCGTTCTGATTTTTAATAAAAATATTTTATCCGGTTTTAACAAATTATAAAACCTTATTCCTGAATTGGCAACATTTGTACCTGTGCGAGTGCGCAAAAAAAGGTTGAAAATAACAGGTATATGCTCTATAATTTAACGGAAAATGCAATACGCTGAAAGTGTGCGCAGAAATGAGGATTAAAATGGGAAACAGAAAAGGTGTTCGAGTAAAGAGCAGACGGGAAGTTAATATAAAGAAAATAAAAAAATATATATCAAAGCATATGTACACAATTATATGCGCGGGTGCAGTGCTGGTTGTTGTTTTGATTGTAGCGGGCGTGATTTTGGCTGTAAATCTCAATAAGAGCGTTGCCGCTTCTTCAGACGGCGGAAACAAAGGCAATGTAAATTCTCAGAGTGAAGAACAGTCAAAAAAAGACGAGGAAAAAAAGACTGATGAAGAAAGAACTGAGGAGCCAAAGGATGTGACTGCTCCGGTTATCAGCGGAGTTGAGGACAAGACATTTGTTATCGGAGATAAGATTTCGTATCTGTCGGGAGTTTCCGCGGTTGATGACGTGGACGGCGAGGTTGAGGTTGAGGTCGACAAGTCTGAGGTTGACGTCAATACTCCGGGCACTTACACCGTAACTTACAGGGCCGTTGATGCTGCCGGAAATGAGGCTACTGCACAGGCGCAGATAACCATTGAAAATCCGGCTCCGGTTGAGGGCTCATATCAGGCGCTGGCGCAGGAAATTCTTGCAAGCATAACTGATGATACAATGTCAACAGGTCAGAAGCTAAGGGCGATTTTCGACTATGCTCATAACAAGATAGGTTATACAGGTATCTGTTATGACGGAAGTGATTGGGAGAACGAGGCGCTGCTAGCACTTACAGAGCTTAAGAGGTCCGATTATACTGGCGGGGACTGCTTTACGTACACGTCAGTTGACAGGGCGCTGCTAGAAGCTCTCGGCGCAAAGGTTATGTGGATTGAAAATGAAAATTCACCGACGGGAGACCACGCATGGCTGCTGGTTGACGTAGGTACAGGCTGGTATCACTTTGATTCTACAAGAATGCGTTCTGGTTTTGCATGTTTTATGAAGACGGACCAGGAGATACAGGACTATCTTGACCAGGGAAATTATAATTATGTACGCGACGTATCTAAATATCCTGCTACTCCTACGACACCATACACTTATTAGAGCAATTAGGTGAGTTTGTCTTTTTGTTTATACTTTGCGGTATTTTAATATTATTATTCGTGTTTGAATGGAGAATTTATGTTATTTACATCTGTTAATTTTGTGCTTTTTGTTGCGGTTGTGCTGTTGATGTACTATATCGTGCCGAAGAAATGGCAGTGGATAATGCTTTTGTGCGCAAATGTCTGCTTTTATCTTCAGGCAGGTATACGCGGCGCCGTTTTCATGCTGGCTACAATAATATCAACATATATTTGCGGACGTATGATTGCAAAGGCGGGGGAGCGTCAGAAGTTGGCGATGGACAAGCTTAAGGACATAATGTCTAAGGAGCAGAAAAAGGCTTATAAGGCAAAGACAAAGCACGTTCAAAAGCTTTGGATGATAGGATGTCTGCTTTTTAATTTTGGAATTCTCGCCGTTTTAAAATACACAAATTTTTTTATCGGTTTTACATCGCTGAAACCTGTTGATTTTATTTTGCCGATGGGTATTTCTTTTTATACCTTCCAGTCAATGGGCTATATTATAGATGTATACCGAGGTGTTGCGGAGGCTGAAAAAAATATTTTCAGGTTTGCTCTGTTTGTGTCATTTTTCCCGCAGCTGATGCAGGGGCCTATCAGCAGATGGAAGGATTTAAAAGAAACTCTTTTTTGTCCTCATACATTTTCATGGGCTCAGTTTGAGAGCGGTTTACAGAGAGTGTTATGGGGATATTTCAAGAAAATGGTTATTGCTGACCGCGCCGCAATAGGTCTCGCGACGCTGACAGGGGATTTTTCAAAATACACGGGAGCATACGCGTTTCTTGGAATGCTGATTTACGCAGTCGAGCTCTATGCGGATTTTACGGGCGGAATAGACATTACAATCGGTGTCGCGGAAATGTTCGGCATAAGGCTTCCGGAGAACTTCAGACAGCCTTTCTTTTCAAGGAGCCTTGCCGAGTACTGGAGAAGGTGGCATATTACGCTGTGCGCATGGTTTAAAGATTATGTGTTTTATCCGATTTCGATGGCTAAATGGATGAACAAATCTTCTAAATGGCTTAAAAAACATATTTCTGGCGCGCTCGGACAGAGATTTCCTATCTATACGGCTACGCTGACGGTGTGGTTTGTGACAGGCTTCTGGCATGGGGCAAGCTGGAATTTTATAGTGTGGGGACTTTTAAACGGTATCATAATGCTCATCTCGCAGGAGCTTGAGCCTTTGTACGCGAAGGTTGACGGAAAGCTCGGATTAAAGAAACGGAAAGCATATCAGGTGTTTGAGATTGTGAGAACAACCGCGATAGTATGCGCGCTTCAGATGCTTGATTACCACGCGAATATAGCAGATGCGTTTCGTCAGTTTATCTCTATGTTCACAACGGCTAACTACGGAAGTGTTTTCAGTAACGGAATGTTTCATATAGGACTTAGCGCAGCGGACTATTCCGTGCTGATTATAGGCGTCTTTATTATGTATATCGTAAGCTTTTTGGGACGCGAAAAGCCGGTGAGAGAGAGGCTTGCAAAGAAAAGCTTCGCTCTGAGGTTTGCGCTGTTTCTGGCTGTGTTTTTATGTATTGCGGTCTTCGGCGTATACGGTATCGGCTACGAGTCGAGTCAGTTTATTTATAATCAGTTTTAGGAGGACATGTTTATGGTAAAGAAAATAATACGTGTGCTGGCAGTCGTCCTGATACCGATTGTGTGTCTTTATCTGCTGACGCTTCTGCTGACGCCTAAATATGTCAGCGATATACCGGAAGGCTCTATGGTCGAGGAGTATTACGACAGCAGCAAAAATCACGATGTGCTTTTTCTGGGTGACTGTGAGGTATATGAAAATATCTCTACGGTTAAAATGTGGGAGGAGTACGGTATTACAAGCTATATAAGAGGAAGCTCCGAACAGCTCATATGGCAGTCATACTATCTTTTAGAGGACACTCTTAAATATGAGACGCCTAAGGTTGTGGTTTTAAATGTTCTCGCGATGTCTCAGGCCGAGTCAAAGAGCGAGGCATACAACCGTATGACTATCGACGGAATGCGCTGGTCTGTGTCGAAGCTTAATTCTATTAAGGAGTCAATGACTGATGAGGAATCGCTTTTGAGCTATATTTTTCCCCTTATCAGGTATCATTCTCGCTGGAGCGAGCTCACATTTGATGATGTGAGATATATGTTTTCCAAGCCTAAGGTTACAAGCAACGGCTATTTAATGCAGGTAGGAGTTCGTCCTGTAACAACGGTGCCGAAGGTACAGCCTCTTGCAAATTACAGATTTTCTGACAGAAATTATGAGTATCTTGATAAAATCAGAACGCTTTGCGAAAGCAAAGGGATAGAGCTTGTTCTTATGAAAGCTCCAAGTATTTTCCCGCACTGGTACGATGAATGGGATTCTCAGATTAAGGACTATGCAAACGAAAATAATCTGTTATACTTAAATATGGTAAACAGTGCCGATGAGATTGGAATTGACTATCAGACAGACACGTTTGACTACGGGCAGCATTTGAACGTGGACGGAGCAGAAAAGACAGCCATTTATCTCGGAGCATTGCTTCAGGAGGAGTTTTCTCTTCCCGACCACAGGAATGATGCCGAAGTTTCTGCGGAGTGGAATGAGCTTGCAGCAAATTACTACAGCGAAAAGGCCGCCAAGCAGGAGGAATGGAATAAAAATTCAGATGGAGGTTCACAATGAGAAAGAGAAGTTTAATAGCAGCAGGACTTATGGTTTTATGTATGGGGCTTACAGCCTGCGGCTCAAATAATGAGACAAATAACACATCAGGTACGCAGAATGAGCAGACTGCGTCAAACGGCTATGTTTTCAGTACGGACGGTGTTGATATTGCAATAGACGGAAATATTGAAGACATAACATCAAAGCTCGGAGAGCCTAAGGGCGGTTATTATGAGGCAAAGAGCTGCGCTTTTGACGGAATGGACAAGTTCTGGTATTACGACAGCTTTACGCTTCAGGGATACCAGAAGGATAATGTTGATTTGGTTTACTCTGTGACATTTATGGATGACACGGTAAAGACAAAAGAGGGCGTTAAGATCGGGGACAGCAAGGATAAGATGATTTCGGCTTACGGCAGTTCTTATAAGGAAGAAAACGGACAGTTTATTTATGAGTCCGGGAATATGATGCTGAGCTTTGCGATTCAGGATGACGCGATAAGCAGTATTGTATATTCGGTAAAATAGGTTTTTGAAAGGGCGAGACATTGTGTAAATAGTGTTTCGCCCCTTTGCGCTGACGGAGTTCAGTTAAAAATGTGCGTTAGTGTAATGTGTAAAATTTTTATTTTATTTATGCGCTTTTTATAAGCGCGGGAACGGAGAGAGCAATGGGAAAAACTTTATGGGTGGTCGGAGATTCGACTCTTAGCAGCTTTAATGACAAATATTATTTTCCGAGATACGGATATGCCACACAGCTTCAGGCATATTTTGACGATGAGATAACGGTTAAAAATATCGCTCTTTCAGGCAGAAGCAGCAAAAGCTATACAACAGAGGAAGAATATCAGACGCTGCTTTCAGGTATGAGAAAGGGCGATTTTTTAATGATTGGTTTCGGTCATAATGATGAGAAGACAGAGGCGGACAGATATACCGAAGGTAAAGGCGCATATACAGAGCCGGGCACATTTGCCAATTCTCTTTACGAAAATTATATTATAAAGGCGCAGGAGGCGGGATGCACGCCTGTTTTGTGCACGCCTATTGTCAGAAGATGTCCGCAGGGACGCTGGAATGCACAGGAGCTCCATATAACGGCTCCTGTAGGAGATTATGCGGGAGGAGACTACCCTAAATCAATACGTGATTTGGGAAGGGAGCTCAATATTGCGGTTGTTGATATGACGATGATGACAAAGGAATTATATGACAGTCTCGGACCAGAGGAGACCATATATCTTCACGCGTGGCCGTCAAATAAGGAAATCAGCGTCGATAACACGCACACAAACATATGGGGCGCAAGGGTAAATGCGTATCTTTGCCTTTCGGAGTTAAAGCGCCTTGGTGTTGAGGGGTTATCGGAGCATATAACGGGACTTGAAAAGGATGCTCCTCGCCCTTCAAAGGAAAAATATCTTAAACCAAATACCGACTATAAGCCGACAGTGTTTGATTCTAATTTATGCGACAGCGTTTTATGGGAAAAGGCAGGACGGTGGAAACCTACTGTATTCGGTGATATTTCTAAGGCTCCGTCTAAGGATAACTTTACGCTTGAGCCGGAGGGGGACGGCAGTTTTCATATTGCTGTGCGAGGAAATACCGGAAAAATTGCTCCCGTATCTGACGGAATTGCGATGTTTTATACGAAAGTTCCGGTGAATGATAATTTTGTTCTGACGGCAAAAATGAAAATAAACGATTATTTTCTTAACGACCAGGTTTCGTTCGGACTTATGGCAAGGGACGATATATATATTGACAAGGTAACGCCTGATATTCTTGGGGATTATGTCGCTGCTGCGCCGCTTCTCCTGACGCATGAGAACGCGCCTGCGAATTGTTTTGCGAGAAAGAGCGGGGCGCTTATTCTTGGGGGCACATGCTCCAGAGGATATAAGCCGGGGGAGACAGTGGATTTAAAGATAGAGAGCACGTCTGACGGCTACGCATGTACATTCGGAGAGGAGACAACCGTGACGGGCGGATTTGACTTTAAACTTACAGCGGTTGACCCTGAGAATGTGTATGTGGGAATGTTTGCGGCAAGAAATGCGGATGTTACGTTTTCTGACGTGAAGCTTGAAATAAAGAGCGGGCGCGCATGAAATCAGCCGAGGAGCTGCTTTATCATTGCTTATTAGGCTTTGATTTACGCGGGCAGAGAAATGCCCGCAAAGCGTGTTCGCTTAATTACAATTTAACAGAGGGCGGATATTTGAGTGAGATGAAGTATTCTAAAGAACAGATAATAGATGAAAATATTGAGTTTCTTGAGTTTATAAAGAAAAGTCCTACATCCTTTCAGACTGTTGAGACTGTTGCGAATATGCTTGAAAGGTCGGGCTTTTCACAGATGTACGAAAATAATTACGGAGAGTGGAAAAATGGAAGCGGTTATGTAATTAGGGGAGGCTCGTCGCTGATCGCGTTTTCTATCCCACCAAAATGTCTGTGCAGGGGCTTTAAGATTGTATGTGCTCACACGGATTCTCCTATGTTTAAATTTAAGGAAAACGGCGAGTATGCAGGACCGGAAGGTTATCTGAAGCTTGATGTGGAGAAGTACGGCGGGATGATTGCCGAGTCATGGTTTGACAGACCGTTAAGCGCTGCGGGAAGGATTGTCACGGACATAAACGGCAGACTTGAAAGTGTTTCTGTCAATCTCAAAAAGCCATATTTTATTATTCCTAATCTTGCTATACATATGACGAGGTCTTTAAACGGAACAGACAAAAAACCTCTGTCAATTCAAAATGATATGCAGCCGGTTGCCGCCGACGAGGGAATTTATACATTGATACAAAAAGAGACTGGAATACCACGGGAACATATACTGGGCAGCGATTTATATCTTTATAACGCGCAGGAGGGCTGTATTATGGGTGATGCCGCCTCAATGGTTTGCGCGCCGAGAATAGACGATTTGCAGTGTGTATTCGGAGCGCTTAAAGGTTTTCTTGCCGCGGTTTCTGAGGAAAAGCAGGAGGCAGGGGAGGAAAACAGAAGTCTCGAAAACGCAAAATCAGGCAATAGTGAAATTTTCTCTTCATTTATCAGGATTTTAGCTGTTTTTGATAATGAAGAAGTGGGGAGTCTGTCAAGACAGGGCGCCGCCTCGGATTTTTTGCTGTCGGTTTTAAGAGAGCTTGCCGACATGCAGGGTGTTTCCCGGCAGGACTTCAGAAGAATGATTGCCGGGAGCTTTATGATAAGCGCCGACAACGCTCATTCAATTCATCCAAATTATCCTCAAAAAGCAGATATAATTAACAGGCCGAAGATGAACGGAGGTATTGTGATTAAATATCACGGAGGGCAGAAGTACACGACTGACGCCGTTACCGGAGCCTACATAAAAAGTCTGTGCCGGGAAGCGTCTGTACCGTATCAGGTTTATTATAATAATTCTGATGTTCCGGGAGGCTCTACACTGGGAAATCTTGTCATGGCAAATTTATCGGTAAAAGCCGCTGATATCGGACTTGCGCAGCTTGCTATGCACTCGTCATATGAGACCGCAGGGGCGAGAGATACGGTGTATATGAGCAGGCTTATAGAGCAGTTTATGATGGAGGCGCAGAATGAAGAATATACTTTATGACGCGTCAAAGATAGACCGTAAAAATCTGATGTTTGACAATAAAATGCTGAGGGCATTGCTTATTCCCATTATTATCGAGCAGGTATTAAATTCTTTTATGGGAATGATGGACACGGTGATGGTGAGCAATGTAGGAAGCTCAGCTATGTCGTCTGTCGCTCTTGTGGATTCTGTAAACACGCTTGTTATTCAGGTATTTGCCGCTATGGCTACGGGCGCTTCGATTATTTGTTCCCAGTATCTTGGGAGCGGTGATGTTAAGGGCTGTAACCGCGCGGCAAAACAGGTGCTTTTGACCGTATTTACAATTTCTGCTGTGATAATGGTTTTATGCCTTATTTTCAGAAGAGGGCTTTTGAGCACTGTTTTCGGCAAAGTAGAGCCGGAGGTTATGGAGCAGTGTCTTGTATATTTTTTTGTGACGGTGCTTTCTTATCCTTTTCTTGCATTGTTCAGTGCCGGAGCCGCGTTTTTCAGAGCGGGAGGAGCCGCAAAATTTCCTATGCTTGTTTCGTTTGGCGCGAATATAGTAAATATTATAGGAAATGCCGTATTTATTTTCGGCATGAATATGGGAGTGTTCGGTGCGGCGCTTTCAACGCTGATTTCACGTATTATATGCATGACAGTGGTGTATGCAAGGCTCAGAAAAGATAAACAGCCTGTCGTTCTGAGGGAATATTTTAAAATACGTCCGGATATGGCTCTGATTAAAAAAATTGTTGCGATAGGTCTGCCTGCGGGAATTGAGAACGGAATGTTTCAGTTCGGAAAGCTGGCAATTCAGTCTATGATTTCGTCAATGGGAACTGTTGCAATCGCAGCTCAGTCTATGGCGGCTATATTTGAAAATGTAAACGGAGTTGTGGGCATAGGAGTCGGAATAGGTCTTATGACGGCAGTCGGACAGTGTATAGGAGCAGGAAGAAAGGAAGAGGCAAAGTATTATATAGTTAAGTTTACATGGATAGGCGAGATAGGTATTTTGCTGTCATGTATACTTGTCTTTATTGCCGGCAGGCCGGTTACAATAATTGGAGGCATGGAGCCGGACGCAGCAGCGCTCAGCCTTAAAATGCTCACGGCGATTACAGTTGTAAAGCCTGTATTCTGGTCACTTTCTTATATACCTGCTTACGGAATGAGGGCAGCAGGTGATGTTAAGTTTTCTATGATTGCGGCGACATGTACAATGTGGCTGTGCAGAGTGGTGCTCTGTGTTATTCTTATTAACTGTTTTAATATCGGGGCAATGGCGTTCTGGTATTGTATGTTCGCTGACTGGGCGGTCAGAGGAATTGTGTTTACGGCAAGGTATTTCAGCGGTAAGTGGATGAAAAACAGTCTTGTAGGATAAAATTGTTTAAGTGCTTCCGATAATATATGCGCATTTGTGACGTCAGGTATCAGGCAGCATGTTTAAAGGTGTAAATTGCCACACAGCCGAGGAACAGGAAATGTTCCTCGGCTGTGCGGCTTTTTTGCTTGTGGCAAAAGAGCTTATGTGTAAAGCATATAGCATGTTGTTCTTTAAAATAAGTCTTTATTCCTGAAAACATGCATTTTATGCCATTTGTATTGACTTAACAAGATTATCGTGTACTATGGAGGTAGGAAACGTGAAAGGGGGAAATTGATGATGTTTAATAAGAAAAGAATTTTATTTTCATTCACCGTGCTAATGGTTTTTATTGTGATTTTTATCACGATTATGTTTTTTGACAATAGTATGCAGAAAAAAAGCATGTTTGCGACTCGATGTAAATTTGTTACGGTTAGTTTCATGGATAATACATATAAGTTAAATAATAGTGAAAAGAAAAAGATGCTTGAAATGTGCGAAAATAATAATTGGGTTTCAGGCAAAGCTGATGGGTTCAATGTAGGTGAAAATGTATACAGGGAAGTATATAATGTTATTGTTGACTTTAATAATGATATAGTTAAGCTGTATGTCAACACTGAAACAGCACAGATTAAAATGAGTGTAAGTGTCTCAGACAGAGAAAATAGTATGTATTATATTGCTGACAATAATTTTATTGATTTTATTAATTCATTGGCATATAAGGCTGGTGATTAGTAAATTTACGAATTGAACAGGGAATATTATTTTACGAAGGGAGCGTTAAAATAACACACAATGAAGACTTTTAAAAAAATCGATATTTTATATATTGCCGTTTTGCTTGTTCTGATTGTTGGGGCAGTAATACTGGCATTGAGAAATATATCGGTTAAACATCATATCAGAAAAGAAATACAGTGTATATCTTATGATGCTGATGGAAAAAGCGAAGAGGTTACGATAACTGTTGACGGCTATTACTATAATTACATATTGGAAACGTCTGATACGCGTGATAAGTTCAGAGGGCTTTTTTATATCTCAAATATTCCTGAGACAAATACAGACGCCGTTTCATTTATGTTCAGGGACTCTTTGGATAAAAAGCTGAAGGACGGGCACATGTATTATCCTGATAACAGCTATATCAATATAAACATTTATAATATGGATACAAAGATGAGTGATTTTGAACTCAGTATAAAATATTATGATAATGAATACATCGTTTTGCCTTTAAGTCAGGCGCAGCAGAAAGGAGTACAAAAATGATAAAAGATTTAGTAAAGAAAAACCGCTCTTACCGCAGGTTTTATGAGGACAGAAAAATCAGCAGGGAGACGCTTGTGGAGCTTGTTGACATAGCGAGAAACACGCCGTCCGCCGCTAACAGACAGCCTGTCAGATATAAGCTTGTGTGCGACGAAGAGACAAATGCGAAGGTTTTTGAGTGTCTCGGCTGGGCGGGATATTTGAAGGAATGGGACGGACCTGTGCCGGGGGAGAGACCTGCGGCATATATAATACTTGCAACGTCAAAGCAGGCTAAGGCGGAGTGCGATGAGGGAATAATCGGTCAGACAATGCTTCTTGCGGCTGCGGAGAGAGGCTTTGGAGGTTGTTTCCTTGGAAATGTGAACAGGGAAAAGCTCGCGGAAATAATTTCGCTTCCTGATGATATGAAAATCGATTACTGTATAGCTTTTGGCTATCCAAAAGAAGAGGTTGTGCTTGAGGATATTCCGGAGGACGGCGACATAAAATATTACCGTGACAGCAAACAGGTACACCATGTTCCCAAAATACGTATAGAGGATGTCATTTTTTGACAAAAACTACTTGATAATATTTATCAATAATGATATAGTTAATTAACTCGAAACCAAGAGGGAGTAATCGGCATAATTTATATTATGTAGTAATATCGACACAATGGTTTACATACCCGGTATTATTTTGAATGATGAGACTCATGGGCAGTTTTAAAAGCTGTCCGTGGGTCTTTTTTATTCTGTAGAAAAGTTCTCTTGCGAACTATATGTTCCTGTCTGGGAAATTGTTTTGCATATGATGAAATCTCTTGAAAATTAAAACGATGGAGGATGAAATGAGTTTAATTGAATTATTTATTCTTGCGCTTGGTCTGTCAATGGATGCCTTTGCTGTTTCTGTCTGTAAAGGGCTTTCCCTGGGTAAAATAAAGGTGAAGCATATGTGCATAGCCGGGGCATGGTTTGGAGGTTTTCAGGCATTAATGCCTCTTATAGGGTATCTTCTGGGAAGTATTTTTGCGGATAAAATTACAATGTATTCGCACTGGATCGCGTTTATTCTGCTGGTTATTATCGGAATAAACATGATTAGGGAAGCGTTTGGAGAGGAAGAAAAAATGGATTCAAATATGGGGATTTCAACAATGCTTCTTCTCGCGGTTGCAACAAGTATAGACGCTCTTGCGGTGGGAGTCAGCTTTGCGTTTCTCAATGTAAATATTATTTATGCAGTAATATTTATAGGAATTACTACATTTGTCTGTTCGGCAGCAGGAATTAAGATAGGAAGCATTTTCGGTGAGAGGTATAAATCAAAGGCTGAGGTATGCGGAGGTGTGATACTTATATTTATAGGACTTAAAATTTTACTGGACGGTTTGGGAATTTTAGGTTGAAAATATGCTCGTATTATCATAAAATTATATTAAAGATATAAATTGTGAAAAATATTATCTGAACGTATAATTAGTGTGGAAAATCAATTTCTCACACAGTGTATTTGTGTCTTGGCGCACCGGACACGGGCTTGTCATACGTATAATCAAGGCTGAGCCGGGGTATAAAAGCGTGCGCGGAAATGAGGATTTTTATGAGGCTGAATTTTTTGGGGGCTGACCATGAGGTCACAGGAAGCTGTCATTTTTTGCAGGCATGCGGTAAGAATATTTTGATTGACTGCGGAATGGAGCAGGGCAATGATGTTTATGAGAATCAGGAGCTGCCTATTCCTGCGGCGGAGGTTGATTTTGTGCTGCTCACGCATGCGCATATCGACCATTCGGGATTAATTCCTCTGCTTTATACTAACGGTTTCAGGGGAAAAGTATATACAACCAGACCAACGGTAGATTTGTGTGAGATTATGCTCAAGGACAGCGCTCACATACAGATGTTTGAGGCTGAATGGCGAAACCGTAAGGCAAAACGTTCCAACGGAACGCTCAAAGAGTTTGTTCCGCTGTATGATATGGATGCAGCGGTTAATGTAATGAAGCAGTTTGTTGGCTGTCCGTATGGGGAAAAGATAGATATATGCGACGGAGTATGCGTGAGATTTGTTGACGCGGGTCATCTTCTTGGCTCTGCCAGCATAGAAGTATGGATAGACGAGAACGGCATATCAAAGAAAATTGTATTTTCAGGCGATATAGGAAATGTAAATAAGCCTATACTCAAGGACCCTGAGTATATAAAGGATGCGGATTACGTTGTAATGGAATCAACCTACGGCGACCGAAGCCACGGAGGAACTCCTGACTATGTGGCGGAGCTGGTTAAGGTATTTACCAGGACGTTTGAGCGCGGAGGAAATGTTGTAATTCCGTCATTTGCGGTGGGAAGAGCACAGGAGCTGTTATATTTTATCAGGGAAATAAAAGAAAAAAAGCTGATTGACAGACCGTTTGACGTGTATCTGGACAGTCCGCTTGCAATAGAGTCGACAAATATATTCGGCAAGAACACACATGAGTGTTTTGATGAGGAGGCAATGCGTCTGATAGATTCGGGCGTCAACCCGCTTCTGTTTGACGGACTTAAGTTTGCGACGACAGGTGAGGCTTCCAAGCAGATTAATTTTGATCAAAATCCTAAAGTTATAATTTCGGCGTCGGGAATGTGCGAGGCGGGACGTGTTCGTCACCATTTAAAGCATAATCTCTGGAGACCGGAGTGTACAATTCTTTTTGCGGGTTATCAGGCTATTGGCACTACGGGAAGGGCTATTATTGACGGTGCAAAGGAGATTAAACTGTTCGGAGAGCCTATACAGGTCAGCGCAGAGATTGCGCAGCTTCCGGGATCCAGCGGTCATGCTGACAGAGAGGGATTGATAAAGTGGATTAACTCATTTGAGAAAAAGCCTCAGAAGGTATTTGTTGTCCACGGTGAGGATGCGGTGTGTGATTCTTTTGCAAAGCTGCTGCATGATGTTTACGGTTACGATACGATAGCTCCTTACACCGGGGCGATATTTGATCTGGCTGCAGACCGTGTTGTGGCATACGGAAACGAGCAGAAGAAGACCAGAAGAACAGTTTCAAAACGCAATCAGGGAGTATTCGGAAGATTGGTGGCTGCAGGACAGCGTCTCATGTCTGTTATCAATCATAATGAGGGTGGCGCGAATAAAGATTTGGCTAAATTTGCAGACCAGATTAATGCACTTTGTGACAAATGGGACAGATAACCGAATATAATACGTCAAGGGCACACCTCACGCAGATTTGAAGTTTGAGTCTGCATCGGGTATGGTGTATATTTTTGACAAAGCAAGCGATGGCGGACATGGAGGGTTATTTTGAAAAAATTACTGTTTATATTTAATCCTAATTCAGGAAAAGCACAGATAAAGAGTAAGCTTATGGAGATTATTCAGATATTTTCACAGGCGGATTATGAGGTTACGGTGTATCCTACTAAGGCGCCTTTAGACGGCTTCAATTATATCATCAAAAACGGCATGAAATATGATATGGTTGCGTGCAGCGGAGGAGACGGCACATTAAATGAGACTGTCGGGGCTGTTCTTAAGCTTGATAAAAGGCTTCCGATAGGCTACATTCCGAGCGGAACAACAAATGATTTTGCGAAGAGCCTGGGAATCCCGCGCGAGATGAGAGAGGCTGCTCGCAATGTTGCAAAAGGAAAGCTGTTTAGCTGTGACATAGGAATGATGCTGGGCGAGCGCAGCTTTAATTATGTCGCGGCGTTCGGAGCGTTTACTGAGGTTTCTTATAATACGCCGCAGCAGCTTAAGAATGTTCTTGGACATCAGGCTTATATTTTGGAGGCGGCTAAGCGTTTTATAGGACTCAAGCCGTACTATGTGCGTGTAAAAAGCGATACAGTGAGCGCGGAGGGCAGCTTTGTATACGGAATGGTCAGCAATACCAAGTCTGTTGGAGGAATGAAGTGGATTGTCGGAAATTCTGCCGATTTACAGGACGGAATGTTTGAGGTTACCCTTATCAAAGAAATTCATAATCCTTTAGAGCTCCAGCAGCTTGTCAATGCCTTTGTGACTCAGAATTTTGCGGATTGTGATATGATGTATTCTTTTAAGGCGAGCCATGTTGAATTTGAATCGGCGAATGAACTTGCATGGACGCTGGACGGAGAGTTTGGCGGCTCATATAATAAGACTGTTTTTGATGTGCTTCCTGGCGCTGTGGATTTTATAATAAGGAACAAAAAGAAGAGAAAGCTGTAATTTTAAACATGAGTTCCATATGGCAGGCATGGTTTGTGATACGAAAACTGTCGAATGGATTGAATTTAATTTTATTAAGAAAATATTGAAATTTATTTATAATTTTAGGCTGATTTGCGTAATTTATGAAAAAAGTTTTGCGAATCAGCCTTTATTTTTTAGATTTAAACAATTAAATGCTTTGAAAAATTAATAAAAACGCTTAAAGCAGACTTTTTGCCGATGAACAATTTAAACACAATTATTAAAACAGGGAAATTATTGCTGCAAAATCAGATGTAAAATTAATGAAAACATAATGCGTTTTATGCTTAAAAACGATATAGTTGTATATAATAAGGGGATAAAACGATGTATTTTCAGATAATAATGCTTATTAACATATTTATATCGAATTATCTGATAATATTAACAAAAAATAATATTTACATGTGTCTAAAAAAATAGTATAGTTATAGTCGACAAAAACCATTGCGAAAGGATGATAACGACTTATGGAAAAACAGAGCAGACAGCCCGGACTTTACAGTCCAAGCTTTGAACATGACAACTGCGGTATCGGAGCGGTTGTAAGTATCAAAGGAATTAAGACGCATCAGACGGTTTCGGATGCACTCAGTATAGTTGAAAATCTGGAGCACAGAGCCGGTAAAGATGCGGAGGGAAAGACCGGTGACGGCGTGGGTATTCTCCTTCAGGTGTCACATAAATTTTTTAAGAAAACTGTAAAGCCTCTTGGCATTCAGATAGG
>CASFUI010000141.1 GCA_949297565.1 uncultured Eubacteriales bacterium | reverse complement strand
AGAGCATGGAAAAAATAAGCGGAACGCTTGAGAAGGTAATGAATGAAAATACAGGACTTGTCTGCCTTATAGTCTGAGTGTTGTCTTTGACTATAAAATAAAGTTGTGATATTATGTAAAAAGAGTTTGGCTTGGGATAAAGCGGCTGACTGCCGCAAAACACCTTTTAGCCCGGATAAGAAATTGGAGGATACACAATGAAAAGGGTAGAAGAATATGTCAGAAGTATTCCGGATTTTCCGGAAAAAGGAATTATTTTCAGAGACGTCACGAGCATTCTGCAGGATGCCGACGGCCTTCAGCTTGCGATTGACGAGATAGATAAGTGTCTTGACGGTGCGGAGTACGACGTTGTTGTCGGACCTGAGTCGAGAGGCTTCATATTCGGAGTACCGATAGCATATAAAAATCACAAATCATTTGTTCCTGTAAGAAAAAAAGGAAAGCTTCCTTGTGAGACAATATCCTGTGATTATGATTTGGAATACGGAAAGGCTACTGTTGAGATTCATAAGGATGCAATCAAGCCGGGCCAGAAGGTCGTCATTATTGATGATTTGATTGCCACCGGAGGAACTACGGAGGCAATTATAAAACTTATTGAAGAGCTTGGCGGCGAGGTTGTAAAAATTGTATTTCTTATGGAGCTGAAGGGCTTAAAGGGAAGAGAGAAGCTTAAAGGCTACAATGTAGATGCTGTAATTCAGTACGAGGGCAATTAAGACTTATATTCAGAGCTGCTTATAATCTGCTTGTCTTTCGATATGCAGGTTTTGGCGGCTCTTTTAAGATTTAATAATGGAGGATAGCATGAAAAATAAGCTCGATAGCTTATTTTTCATACCGCTGTTTGTGCGGGAGCGACACAAACAGCGCTTATCGCAGAAGAAAAATCGCCTGCGCGAATTTTTCTTCGCGTTCTTCGCGAAAGGTCGCTCAGGAATGGAGGATAAAATGTCAACACCACATAACAGCGCAGAAAAAGGTGATATTGCAAAGACAGTTCTGATGCCGGGTGACCCGCTTAGGGCGGAGTATATTGCCCAAAATTTTCTTCAGGACGTTCATATGTTTAACAGAGTAAGAAATATGTTCGGTTATACCGGAAAATATAATGGCAGGGAAATTTCCGTTATGGGAAGCGGAATGGGAATGCCGTCAATCGGTATATACAGCTATGAATTGTTTAAAATGTATGATGTGGAAAATATTATACGTATAGGATCGGCAGGGGCGCTGACCGATGAGATTAAATTAAAGGATGTGGTAATCGCGCAGGGAGCATGCACGGATTCAAACTATGCCGCGCAGTATAACCTGCCGGGAACATTTGCGCCGATTGCCGATTTCGGGCTTTTGTGCGCCGCAAAGGAGAGCGCTGTAAAGCAGGGACTAAATGTGCGCGTCGGAAATGTCTTGTCGTCTGATATTTTTTATTCTGATGACAGAGCTGTCAATGACAAGTGGAAAAAAATGGGTGTCTTGGCTGTTGAGATGGAAGCGGCGGCCTTGTATATGAATGCGGCAAGACTCGGAAAACATGCCCTTTGCGCTGTCACAGTAAGCGATCACCTTTTCCGTGACGAGCATTTATCTGCTGATGAGCGCCAGACAGGCTTTGATAATATGATAAAAATAATGCTTGAAGCGGATTTTACGCAATAATTTAAACGGGGAGTGGTGTATGGATACAAAAATAATTCTTTTAATAGCGGCGTTTGTCGTGGTTGTCATATATGTGTGGATTGACGGCAACAGAAAGCATAAGGCGAGAATTGAAAAACTTCTCGAGGAGAGCTGGGGAAAGCCTTGTAAGCACAAAATCTCAGATGATGAAATGAATGCTATTTCACATTATTATGAGGACTGCGCGGATGAAGCCGATGAGACGGTGTCGGTTATTGATGATATTACATGGAATGACCTGAATATGGACGATATATATAAGAGAATGAATATTGCCAATTCTTCGGTAGGTCAGGAATATCTTTATAAAATGCTCAGAATGCCGTTTAATGATGAAAAGAAGCTGCGCGAGACGGACAGGCTTGCTGAAATTTTTTCTAAAAATAAGGAAAAAAGGAAGGCTGTTCAGCGCGCGTATGTAAAGCTCGGATACGCAAAGAGGATTTCGCTAAGCGATTATATCGGTCTGATAGTAGATTTAAAGCCTTCAGGAAATCTTATTCACTATATTTCCATTCTGCTGATAATAGCCGCTTTGGCGTGCTGCTTTTTTGTGGACCCGGTGAGCGGAATAGGGCTTGTAATCGTTGCGGTGAGCTTTTCGATTATAAGTTATTACAGGTTCAAGGCAAAGGTTGAGCCGTATTTTATATGTATCACGCAGATAGTGAAAATGGTACAGGCGGCACAGGATATTCAGAAAATAAATCTCTCTGAGTTGTCATCATATAATGAATATTTCAGAGGTGTTGAGAAGGAGTTTGCTCCGGTTGTTAAAAATGCAGGTGTACTCGCATCGGGAAATGTTACGGGCTCTCTGGGAGAGATGCTTATGGATTATATCCGTATGCTTACGCATATCGATTTGATTAAATTTAACAATATGGTTAAAAAAATCGGCGTAAAAGAGCAGAAGGTTTACGAGCTTATGGAACAGCTCGGTTTTATAGAGGCGTCTATCTGTGTTGCCTCCTTCAGAGATCAGCTTGCAGGCTGGTCAAAGCCTGAATT
>CASFUI010000140.1 GCA_949297565.1 uncultured Eubacteriales bacterium | reverse complement strand
TGAGGCGATGAGCGGCTGGGAAGGAGCACAGCTCAACAGGGCAAAGGAGATTTTGGCATATGAGCTCACAAAGCTTGTGCACGGTGAGGAAGAGGCCAAAAAGGCAGAGGAGACGGCTAAGTCTATCTTCACGGGAGGAGATTCCGAGAATATGCCTTCCGCTGTAATTTCAAAGTCTTCTTTTAAGGACAATATGATTGATGTTATCTCTGTTGTTCATCAGGCAGGTCTTGCGGCTTCGAGGTCAGAAGCCAGAAGAGCTGTTGAACAGGGCGGAGTAAGCATCAACGGAGAAAAGGTTACGGCGATTGACGCTTCATTTCCTATGGAAATGTTTGAGGAGGGCGTTGTTGTCAAAAAGGGAAAGAAGAGTTTCCGTAAAGTTACTGCAGAGTGATTTATAAATTAAACTTTTTGGGGATTTCCGTAAAGGTGACTTATAAATGAAAAAAGATGAAATTATAAGAATCAGAGTTGTCAGTGTGGCTGTGTTAATGGCTGCACTGGCACTAATTTTAATATTCGGCGCCGGCAGCGGTGTATTTTCAAAAATCATAAAGGAAATGAGCGGCGCAGATTCCCAGATGGACGCTGTTTCAGCTTCAATATATAATCTTGTTTTTTACAGAGGAATGAATGTCTGCTATGAGCTTTTATTCGGGGCGGCAATATCTGTAACTGTTATAGCGGCAGCGGGCATTATTATTAAAATTAAGGGGACAGATATATGTCTGCGCGCTGCTGTTGTCACAGATACAGTTATCGGAATATTTCTTGTATTGTCATTTATCCTTGAAAAAAATGTTTTTCTGCACAGAATTTTTGCAAAAATATATCTGGGTGTGTTTGATGCGACGGCAGAAGGAGAGAGGCAGCTCGGAGTTCATGTTCTTATTGCAGGTATATTGATTGTTGTGCTCGCCATGCTTTCTCATCTGTTGATAAAGTCCAGCGGAATACTTAAAATGACAGTTTACAAATCTGATAAAAACCAGGGGAAATTTATTGTTCTGCCTGTAATCTACGCTGTGCTGGTTATTGACGCCATAAGGGAGTGGGCGCTGAGTGTATCTTCCGGATTGTCTTCCTTGTCCGGACAGATATATGAGATTTTGAGAGATTATTATTTCGAAGGCAGATTTTTGCTTGATATGCCGAAATGGATATTTGTTCTTGCAGCTGTACTTATTACAATAGTGATTACTGCCTTTTTGAAAAGTTATGTGGGAAAGTCCTTTTCAGTGCTGCTGGGCGTATTATTTGCGGGAATTGCAGCTGTGAGATGTGTTGTATTCGCGTTTAATCTTCCGGCTCTGTTCGGTGTGGTTTCACTGGACGAAAAGGTATGCAGTATGACAGATACGGCAGGCTATGCGTATATAGTTCTGTTTGTATTTGATGTGTTTTTCCTGACAGTATTATCTGTATTGTGTCTTATTAATGCTCAGAAAAAAATACTGATAATCGCTTTAGGTCATGCGGTTATCAGCATTGCGTTAATTTTTATTCTTGGATTTGCGGGAATTGCGGTTGTTTATGCCGGATGTGCCGCCGCGGATGTGCTCGCGTCAGTCGGATTG
>CASFUI010000139.1 GCA_949297565.1 uncultured Eubacteriales bacterium | reverse complement strand
TCCATATCAGCTTCCACCGCTGCTGACTCTCTGTGATGTACGTGCCAAAAGTACTCTTTTGTTCATCGACTTTAAAATATTATTCAAATCTTTATCAGATATTATCATTTTACGGAAACCGTGTCAACAATTTTTTCACAAAACACATGAAAACCTAAGTACTTCCCCTGTTCAGGTATCCGACTGCAAAACACCGCAAAGCTCCTCTATGCTGTCAATCCTGTGTATATATCTTCCCTCCTCGACATTTCCGAAGCCGTAAGAGGCAAATATAAAAGGAATACACGCGTCCTCCGCCGATTTTGCATCTCCCGCCGTGTCTCCCACATATACGGGATTTTTGAGTCCGTTTCTTTTGATAAGAATTTTATTGCTCTCTCCCTTGCTCAGGCGTGTTCTTCCCCAGCACTCAGTATCCTCAAAATACCCGGAAAGACCGTGAGCCTTCAGAAAAGCCTCAATATATCCGTCCTGACAGTTGCTCACGATAAACAGGCGGTATTTTTCCGACAAATAATCGAGAGTCTTTACAAGCCCGTCAAAAAGCCTTCCGCCGTGAATTTCCAGATATTCATTCTCATACACACACAGCTCGTCCATAAAATTTTTCTGTGTCTCGCTGCTCTCATCCGGAAACAGCTTTGCTGAAATATCATACATCGGAAGCCCCATGCAGGCACTCAAATCCTCAGCCGTTATGGGCTCCCTGTGTATCTCCGGGTGTCTTTTCAGCACCTCATTCCATGATGTACATACACCGTCAGTGGAATCCCAAAGCGTACCGTCCAAATCAAAAATAATACTGTCAAACATTTTCCAATTCCTCCAAAAGTTTGCCGAGCTGCTCTTCCCCGGTAATATCGTATACTATCGAAAAACAGTCCCTTGCCAGTCTGTAGTCTGAGCTCTCCATCATAATTTCACCGACACGGTAAATAACGCCAATCGTGTCGGGAGAAGGCCCCGGCTCAATGCCCTCGCCGTCAAACATTTTCTGCATTTCAGCAACGGCAAGCCGCGGCGTTTTCTGCTTTAGCGCCGACTCAATATAGGCAAGCTCGCTGTCGGCATTTTCCGTGTGATAATATATATTGCTGTAAATATAGCACGCTCTCGCCGTCTCAGGCTTATACTTTGACAGAAAATAAAAACCCATATTCCTGTAATATCTCGCCATTGTAGCCCTCGTACAGCAAAGTCTGTACGCCTCCTTAGTCGCGATAAGGTATCTCTCCAGCATATTGAGATACTTATAGCACTCGGCAAGCCCCAAAACTGCGTCTAAATCAACAGGATTCCAGCAGATTGCATTTTTGTAGGCGTCGGCTCCCGCCTTATATTTTGCCCCCTTCACACACAAATCACCGTATGTCCTGTAATACTCGCCGTACGGAAGCTCGCTGCACAGCACCTCACAATCGGGCTTATAGTAATAGGCATATAAATAATACTCCATAACGTGATTGAGGCTTATATAAATTTTATTATCATCACCCAGGCTGTCCTGCGGTTTGCTGATGCTTATATTTCCTCTTGCGTCAACATGTCCCGCTCTTCTTTCTTTCACCTGCTCACCAACAGAGTCAAGCAGTTCGCCAAGCAGCGCGGTCTTGTCCGACTGCCCGCGCGATATCATTTCTTTATATTCGCAAAATTTCTTTTTTAATTCTTCGAGATTTGTAATGTCCAATCTATCCTCTTTTCCGGCTCCCGGTCAATTTATTTTTTGACCTCTGCCCTCTTTTTTCAGAACATGATTCCCCTCTGATTACAGCCAGCATAACAGCCGATGTTCTCGGAGCAACACGGACTGTTCTGTTTTCAAGAACATGCACATCCTCAATATCACCTGAGCATATTACTGTCTCCCATGACGAATCTGCCGGAATTTTAGGAAGCGCAAGCTCATGCTCCTCCCAGTGCATATTGTATGCAATATATATAAGCTCATACGCGTCAGAACTGCCCGCATATCTGCCGCAGTACATTATTCCTATATGGCGGTTAAAATTTTCCGTAACCTGATACCATGCCCCGCTGCCGTGATAAGATACATCCGGATAGCCGCAGGATACCGGATCGGAGGACAAAAGCTGTTCCCTCATATGAAGAATTCTGTGTGACCTTCTGAATTCAATTAATTTTTTCACAAACGCAGTCATATCACAAGCCTCATCGGCTCTTTTCCAGTTAAGCCATGAAGTCTCGCTGTCAATACAGTAGGGATTATTGTTGCCGCCCTGGCTGTTTTCAAATTCATCTCCGCCTAAAATAAGAGGCGTTCCCGCGGAAAACATCAGCATCATAAGAGCGTTTTTCATCTGCTTTTGTCTTAGCTGAACAATCTTTTTCTTTCTTGACCTGCCTTCGACACCGCAGTTCCAGCTGTAATTAAAATTTTCACCGTCACGGTTATTTTCACCGTTTGCCTCATTATGCTTTCTCTCGAAGCTGACAAGGTCATTTAACGTAAAGCCGTTGTGATTTGTAACATAATTGATAACTGCCGCATTATGAGGGTTATTTCTCGTGACATTTATAAAATCCCCGAGCTGGTTTTCATCACCTTTAAGAAACCGTCTCACAGTTCCCGAAAAACCGTCGTTATAGCTCGCCATATGACGCATGCTTCCGCGGTTTCCATCCCAGAAAACCGTGATAATCTTCGTGTGTGAAAGCACAGGGTCATTGGCGGCAATATCAAGCGCCGACGCCCCCGCATACAGATGCACTCCGTCAATGTGATACTGCGTCACCCAGTAACGTATGCAGTCAAGCACAAGCTCAGGAGTTTCCCTGTCAAAATACATCTCCATTATAACCTCTATTCCGTTTTTGTGAAGAAGCTTTACCATTTTCTTAAATTCTGCCGTATAATCTGATTTTGCCGAAGAAATCGAGGAAAAGGATGCTTTAGGCGCAAAGTGAAACGCCGGACAATACCCCCAGTAATTGACGGGGATTTTGGTGAACGGCGCGTCATATCTTCCCTGTATGTCAGTATAAAACTGCGGAAAACGGTATATCTCATCATACTCGTATGCCGGCATAAGCTCAAGCGTTGTTATTCCAAGCTTTTTCAGATAATCGACCTTTTCCGTTATTCCCGCAAAGGTTCCCTTGTGCTTTACGCCGGAGGTACGGCTTTTGGTAAATCCCCTCACATGTATCTTATAGAAGATACTGTCCTCGTACGGAAGCTCAAGCGGAGCGTCTCCCTCCCAGTCAAAATTATCGAGAACAATGCGGCTTAAAAAAAGCTTATCTTCATCCTCTATTCCGAAACCTGTACAGCATGTAACCGTCTTTGCATATGGGTCAACAACTGGTTTTCCGTCAAGCTCATAGCAGTACATCGCCTTGTCAAGATTTTCTCCCGAAAGCACACACGAAAAAACATTTCCTGTTTTATACGATTTATCAAGCTCAAAGCGGCACTTTAAATTTTTGCCGCTGTCATATATAAGCAGAGCCGCCGTGTCCAGGTCGCAGGCAAAAGAAAAATTATAGGTAGTTCTTGCGATTTTATCGGCGCCTGGTTTTAAAGGATTTCCCTTACTTATTGTTATCATTTTCTCTTCCACCCTTCGTGCTGTATAAACCCGCCATCGCGGATTTATCCAGTTTGTAATATCTCATAATAAATTCCGTGACGAGCCATCCCAAAATCGGGATAACGCAGTAATAAAATACGGTCATCCATTTTAACTCGTCCGTCAGCGCATCCCCGACCTGCGGAAACACCTTTGAATAGCCTATCATCGACAGCGTAACACCGACAAAAAATGTTCCAAGCGCTGAAAATGATTTATCTATAAATGAAAACAGCGCCCCCATAATTCCGGGCACAAAATGCCCGCTGATTGTATATTCATAGTCAGTACAGTCGGCAATCATCGGCCCGACTATATTGTTTGTAATTGATTTAACTCCGTTGAGAACGGTAAAAACAAGCAGAAACATTACTGTAATAAGATTTATATTTTTAAGCGAAACCTGTGTCAAATCACAAAAAATCATCATAAGCATAAGTATTGCCTGAAATAAAACAGCAATCCATGTAACATCCGCCATAGCTTTTTTCTGCCCGACACGCTGCGCATATTTAATACCCAGATAAATTATAGCCAGATTAGGAATACCTACGATAATTCCTATTACACCCGCCAGAGCGTAATTATTCATTAAAATACCGTAAAGCATTACGATTACAGTAGAATTTCCGTATACCATAGCAGCAAATTTATTTGAAGCCGCCGCGATTATAAGCATTCTTATAGGCCTGTTATGCTTTAAGATAGCCGCGTAATCGCGAAAGCTGATATTATCCGGCTGTGATTCCAAAACAGCCCCCTGACCGTCGGCGCGCTCTGTCTTCTTATTACCCGGATTAAAAAACTCAGGCCTGTCCTTCTCCCATATTCCAATAACCGCAAGCGCCGTGCATATTCCCGATAAAATCACGACTGTTACGACAAACTCGCTAAACAGACCTGTGGAATTAAAATCAGAATATTTTCCTATCAGGTAAACTGAAACATAGAAAGCAACGAGTCCGTGAGCCAGCATGATAAATGTTGAATCAAAAAACGCGTTAAGCGGTCTCTGTCTGACATCATTTGTAATTACCGACTGCCCCGATTTTACCACCGTGGTCTGAAATGTGTAGCCTATTATATATACCGCATAAACAATAATGAAATACGGTATGCGAAAAATCCCCGGCACCAGATGTGTCGTAAAAAACAAAACCAAAGAGCTCAGCGCAAGCAATATGTAGCCAATCACCATAAACGGTCTGAATTTACCGTATTTTCCGTTTGTTTTGTCGAGAACATATCCTATTATCGGGTCGGTAATTCCGTCAAATATTCTCATTCCCGTAAGAATAAACGAAATTATAAAAACACCTATCCCTGCTAT
>CASFUI010000138.1 GCA_949297565.1 uncultured Eubacteriales bacterium | reverse complement strand
TATTTATATCGGACACATTTAAACTGTCCTGTGACTCCTGCACTTTTGGCATTTTCTGGTCTGTATTCTTTTCTGCCGCTATCCCCCCTGCCTTATTCGCAACGCCGTCATCTTCACCCTCTAGGATTTTCTCAAGAAGTTCTTTTATAGTGTTTACAAAGTACTGGTACTGCTCATAGCTTAAAATATTATTGTCTGATGTATCCGAACCGTCTGTCATTCCCGAAAGACGTACATTATCTGAACTTATCGCGTGAACCTCCGCGCCTGAGGACAGTCCCGGATAATATACACTTCCGGCATCACCCGTGCTGACATATGAATTAGTTAAATCAGTAGGCTTCGTCCCGTCAATGGTTGTAGAATCATTGCTAAGCGCACCGCCCAAAATATCGTTTATTTTATTTATGTAGTTAAGTGTTTCCTCATACGGCGGAACACCGCCATACTTCTGTACAGCGCCACAGCCTGCATTATATCCCGCAAGCGCCAGTGTGACATTGCCGTTATAATCATCCAGAAGCCATGACAGAAGCTTTGCCCCTCCTGTTATACTCTGCCTCGGGTCATATGGATCCTCAACACCGTAAGCCGCTGCCGTAGACGGCATAAGCTGCATAATGCCCATAGCCCCGCACCACGATGTAGCATTAGGGTCAAACCCCGATTCTGCCTGAGCAACAGCCTTTAAAAGATTAACATTCACCCCGTATTCGTCAGCAACACTCTCAAAAATTTCATCAAGAGTTGCATCTCCGCATGAACGGTTGTATACATCGTCAAAGGACGTAGCCTGACTTGCTGTATTAACCGGGTTATCTATTCTGTATTGATTTCCGTCAAGTATTGTAACTGGTTCAATAAAATTCATTTCCATATTCCCTGTCTTCTCATAATTAAATATTCGTCATATCCATTTGCAAGAATATTTCTTTCATTCGGAAAGCGAAGCAGATGAAACGCTTCATTATACTTGCAAAAGCCTGCATCCTCAAAGAACTCTTCTCTCTGAGGTCTGCTGTAAAAACTTCCTGCCGACATCAGATACCAGTGGACTGTCTTGCTCACAACATCCTTTGATGTATTAAAGGTATAATGAGTCTGTCCGATATACTTTCTTATCTCAGCCTGAGCGCCGCTCTCTTCTCTTACCTCTCTTACCGCTGTATCCTGTGGTGCCTCTCCAGGTTCAACCGTTCCCTTTGGCAGCACCCAGCCCTCATACCTGTTCTTATACTTTTTGTAAAGAACAAGAATCTTACCTTTGAATATCACCACACCGCCGCTGCTAATTGCCTCTATCATTGCAAATCCTCCTGTACAGACTGGTGTGTCCTCTTTTTATTTATTATACAACGCAAAATTTATAATAGCAACCCAAAATCACTACTCAAAGAAAGCATCCAAAAGACTTTTTGCAATCTGCTGCGCTCCCGGCACTCCTGTATATCCTCCCTCCAGAATAACGCAAAAAGCTATCTGAGGGTCATCATACGGTGCAAAACCGACAAACCATGAATGAACACGGTCGCTGCTGTCATACTGAGCCGTTCCCGTCTTTCCGGCAACCTCATATGATGTATATCTGAATGCATATCCCGTTCCGTCCGTGACAACCATTCTGCAATATTCGGATATTATTGCGGCCTCTGTAGGAGTGCAAACTGTTGCCCTCTCTTCGGGCTTTGTCTGCGAGACAGTGCTTCCTTCCCTCGTCTGCACCCTGTCGATAAAATACGGTTTCATCATAACTCCGTTATTTGCAATGGCAGAAATAATCATAAGATTATGCATAGGGGAAATCATCGTTTTTCCCTGACCTATTCCCGTCTCCTGAATCTCGCTTATTCCCGCATTTTCATCCAGTGAAAAGCTGCTCACACTCGACTCAATTCCTATGTCAAGATTTTTGTTAAAGAGAAAGTCTTCACATGTTTGCTTAAACTTTGCCAGATTGAGCTTAAAACCAATAGTCGAAAAAACGCCGTTGCAGGAATTCGCAAACGCCATCTCTAAATTCTGATGTCCGTGAACGGTTCCGTCATAGCATGGAATAGTCGTACCCCCTGCAACATATGCGCTTCCGGTACAGTCATATGAAAAACTTTCATAGTCGTCATTATCTCTTATGTATTCCAGAGCTGTCAAAATCTTGAAGGTCGAGCCCGGCGAATACAATCCCTGCGTAGCCCTGTTTAACAGCACTGACTCAGAGCTGTCATAGTTAAGCCATTCGCTGTAATATTCCGCCGCATCATTCGGATTATAGTCAGGTTTTGAGACCATAGCCAGCACCTTGCCGGTAGACGGCTCTATGGCAATAACTGCGCCCTTGTTATTACCCATAGCATTATAAGCTGCCTCCTGTAGCTCAGGCACAAGAGTTGTCACAACGTCAAACCCCACAGCCTTCTCGCCGCTCAAATCATCTGCCAGCTCTTCAATTATATTACCTGAAGTGGACAATAATTCAAAATTTGCCAAACCTTCTATTCCTGTTTTTGCCGAATTGAGTCCAACAACATGACAGAACACATTTTCAAAAGGGTAATACCGGCTCTCATTCCCCTCCTCATCGACCTGTGTCGTCGCAAGAATTTGTCCGTCAGCCGCCAGAATATTGCCCCTGACCACCTTATTTTCAAGATTGTCAATTCTTTTGTTATAAGGATTATCTATAATTGATGACGCTTTAAAAACATTAAAATACACCAGATACCCCGACATCAGAAGAAACAAAGCAACAAATATAAAGGAAATCACATTTGTCTCATGATTCCTCAGGCCCTTCTTCTTGTTCTCTAAAATATCACTTTCCTTTGTTTTTTTCTTTTTTAGATTTCTTGTTTTTACCTGCTGTTTCATTTTTTGCTTCAACCTCATCCTGTCTCATATTATACATTCCGTTAATCAACGCAAACATTATAAGCGAACTGACAACCGAACTTCCGCCGTAGCTCACAAACGGCAGCGTCACGCCTGTCATCGGTATCATCTTCATCGCGCCGCCCACTGTCAGGAATACCTGAAATCCGTATGTCACTCCAATTCCAACCGCCACAAGTCTGTAAAACAGCGTTTTACATCTTGAGGCAATATTCATCATCAGTATAAGATTGTTAAGGCAGATAAGCAGAAGAGCCACTGCAAAAATCGCTCCGAATTCTTCAGCAATGGCAGAAAACATAAAGTCCTTTTCCGCCACAGGAATTTTGTCAGGAAGTCCCTGTCCCAGTCCATAACCAAACCAAGAGCCCATACCAATCGCAAAAAGCGACTGGCAAATCTGATATCCCGTAGTGTCTATCGTGCTCCACGGGTCGCGCCATATAAGCACTCGCTCACGCACATGGTTGAAAATCTTATACGCGCCGAACGACGCCGCGCTTCCGACCGCAAGTCCCGCCGCGACATACCAGAAACGCTTTGTTGCTATAAAAAGCATCATCAGGTACACAACAAAGAAAATAAGCGCGGCTCCCAAATCCTTTGAGACAACCAGTATAAGCACATGAAGCGCTGCGATAAGCGTGACCTTGACAGTCTGAGCAAACGAGGTGGATTTGTTAAACATTGACGCAACAAACATTACAAATAATATTTTTACAAATTCACTCGGCTGAACTGACACAGGCCCCAGATCAAGAACAAGATTTGCCCCGAATACCTCTGTGCAGAATAATACCGCAAGCAGCAGGGCAATTCCCGCGAAGCCGTAGAGCCAGCCCATATTTCTGAAGCTCTTAATCTTCTTTAAAAGCCACGGTATAAAAAATGTTATGACCGTTCCTCCGGCAGCTATTATGAACTGCTTTACACATTTATTGTAATCAAGCCGCGCAATCATGACAAATCCAATTGCTAAAAGCATGCACATATTATTTAAGAAGCCGAGAAGCCCTCGGATAAAGCACATCATACACGAAGATGACAACAAACAGATAGATAAACTGCGCAAAATACAATATGAGATATTTTAATTCTTCATTGTTGAGCTGATATAAAATAAGGAATCCCAAAAGGTGAATCATAAACATAATCACATTCTGAAATACATATGTAAATTTGCGTTTTTCTTCTTTTATGACAGCGCCGTGGTAGGCAGCCGCAGCATAAAAGCAAATAAGAAATGCAAATGCGTATTTTGACAATTCAATAAATATCAACTGCATTATTCCACTCCCATAACATAGTGCCCCGTCCATGCCGAGGCGCTGTGTTCCTTGTCTATTTCATATCTTATATAATCAGGGCTGATACTGTCAATCAGCTTTTTATTATCAGATATATCAAGCTGTTTTGCCCCGTACATTACGCTGTAGCAGTAATCACACACACTTTTTACGTTATATATATCTCCCCTCCTGTTTTTAAGAGTGACAGATGAGTTGTCGTGACTGCACAATCCGTATGTCTTTCTCACGCACTGTTTTGAAATCATAACCGGAATGTCGGCGCGTACTATAAGCTCCGTGTCTGTTTCACACTGTATCTGCATTATCTCTTTGAAGCTCAGCTCAAGAGGAAGCGTTATTCTGACAAGCCTTAGACCTGCATCAGCCGCAATTTCGCGGTACTGCTTTGCAGCCCGGCTGTTCCAGCAATATAAATTGGCATCTGTGATTATATCTATGTCCGGCTCTCCGCTGCTTGTTTCATAATGGCTCAGCCATTTGCTGTCTTTTATCTGTGAGAGCAGACCAATCTCCTCAAGACAGCGAACAAGAAAAGTTCTGACGCCGCAGTCAAGAACTCTGCAAATCAGCTTC
>CASFUI010000137.1 GCA_949297565.1 uncultured Eubacteriales bacterium | reverse complement strand
TTTTTCCTGTTCTTGCGGCTCTGTCAACCGTCTCGAAAGTTCCGAAACCGACTAGCTGGATTTTTTCATCCTTTTTTAACTCTTCAGTCACAGTCGCGATAAATGCTTTCAGTGCCAGCTCGGCGTCCTTTTTGGACAGCTCGGATTTCTCTGCAATGGCAGAGACAAGCTCTGTTTTATTCATAAAAATAATATCCTCCTAATCTAGTGTTTCTGATAATTCTTCCCATTTTTCATAAAGTTTATCCAAATTATCAGAAAGCTCCGTCCGCTCGTTGTGAAGAGCGACAAGTTTGGAAGTATCGCTTGCAATTTCAGGGTTGTTGTATTCTTCATCAATTTCGGAAATACGCTCTTCAATTTCGGAAATTTTATCCTCGGTGCGTTTTAGCTCATTTTTGAGCTTTTTGAGACGCGCGGCCTCCTCTTTTGACTGCTGCCATTCGGCTTTGGATGAGCCGCCGCCGTCTTTTGAACTTACGGAGGCTGCCGAGGCGCCGCTCAGTGTTGCCGTGCCGGCTTTTGCACCGTAAGAGCTGCCTGACACGGCAGCAGAAGAGGCCGTTACAGCTTTCGGAGTTAAAATATCGCGTTTTTCCAGATAATAGTCATAATTGCCGATATAATTTACGAGAGTGTGTCCGGTCAGCTCGATTATTCTTGTTGCAGTTGTGTTGATAAAATATCTGTCGTGAGAGACGTACAGCACAGTTCCCGTATAGCTGTTAAGCGCGTTTTCAAGAATTTCCTTAGATACTATATCCAAATGGTTGGTCGGCTCGTCCAGTATAAGAAAATTTGCGTTTGACAGCATGAGCTTTGCGAGCGAAACGCGTCCGCGCTCGCCGCCGCTTAGTTCGCGTATATATTTAAACACATCGTCTCCTGTAAACAGGAAAGCGGCAAGAGTGTTTCTGATTTGAGTGTTGTTTAAATCAGGATATGTATCCTGAATTTCCTCGAAAAGCGTCTTGTCAGGGTCTAAAACATGGTGTTCCTGATCGTAATAGCCTATTGATACCTTCGCGCCGAGAGTTATTTCACCGTAATCGGCTGGGATAAGACCGTTGATAATCTTTAAGATTGTTGTTTTTCCAGTGCCGTTGTTTCCTATGAGAGCGACCCGCTCGCCTCGTTTAATTTCAAAGTCAAGTCCGGAGAACAGCGAGACTTTGTCAAAGCTTTTGGAGAGACCTCTGACGGTGAGCACATCATTGCCGCTCACGACTTTAGGGTCGAGTCTGATGTTCATTTTGTCATTTATCTCTGCGGGTTTATCAACTCGCTCCATTTTATCAAGCATTTTTTCGCGGCTCTCTGCGCGTTTTATGGATTTCTCGCGGTTAAACTGCTTGAGCTTGGTTATTACCTCCTCCTGATGCTTAATCTCGCGCTGCTGGTTAAGGTATTCCTTCAGCTTCATATTGCGCAGAATTGCCTTTTTTGAGGCGTAATCCGTATAATTTCCGGAAAAGGTTGTCACGTTTGAGTTGTCAATCTCAATTATTTTTGTGACGATTTGATCGAGAAAATAGCGGTCATGAGCGACGATAATAACACTTCCGTCATATGAGAGCAGATAATTTTCCAGCCATGAGATGGAAGCCATGTCCAGGTGGTTGGTCGGCTCGTCCAGAAGGATGATGTCAGGCTTTGAAAGCAGCAGCTTGCCCAGAGCAACACGCGTTTTCTGACCGCCGGAAAGAGTGTTTACATGGAGTGAAAAGTCTTCATCTGTAAAGCCAAGTCCTTTGAGAACTCCGGTAATTTCGCTTTTATACGCATATCCGTTTGCCAGCTCAAACTCATGGTTGAGTCTTGTATACTGTGAGAGCAGCGCTTCGAGAGCGTCTCCCTCTGTATCCTTCATTTTTTCTTCAAGACCGCGTATGCTTTTTTCCATATCTATAATGTTCTGCTTAACCGAAAGCAGCTCGTCAAATATGGTTTTGTCAGCTTCAAGTTCCTGGTGCTGCGACAGGTATCCGATAGTTTTGCCCTTAGCGACAGTGACAGTTCCGGAGTCAGCGGGAAGCTCTCCGACAATAATTTTTAAAAGCGTGGATTTGCCGGCGCCGTTTATTCCGATAACAGCGGCCTTTTCATGGTCCTCTATATGAAAGGAGCAGTCCGTCAGAATCCGGTCTGTTCCGAAAGATTTGTTAATGTGGCTGCATGATAAAATCATAAAAATCTCCATTCCTGCACCGCAGCAAAATTACAGCTTATAGACTGCTGCTGCGCGATATTATGCACATTATAAATGCTTAATGATTTATTTGCAACTTTATATATTAGATTTAAACATAAGGAAAATAGCTGATGAAATTACAGATATTAATTTAAATGTAATAATCTGGAAATGATAACTGACAGGCACAATAAGACCGGGGAAAATTTATTGTATTTTCTTTAGTATTGTGATGTTACTTTTTATCAGAAAGTCCGCACAGATAATCCAGAGAAACCTTATAGAATTTTGCGAGAATAATCGCATAGGAAATAGGAATCTCTCTGGTACCTTTCTCGTATCGCCGATATACTTCTCTCTGGCAGTGGAGTATATCGGCAATCTGCTGCTGCGTCAAATCATGGTCCTGTCTTAAATCAGTCAATCTTTGAAAATACATCCCCAAAACCTCCAATACCTCCGGCGGCAAGTTGAAAAATGCATAATACCTCCGTTGACAATGATACCAAATTGGAGTATTATCATTCTGATATGCAACCATACGGTGGCATATGAAAATGTGAAAAAGTATATAAATAATAAATACAGGTCGGCAGTTCTGTTATTGAAAGGATATTTGATATGAGGAGGATATATTTGAAATGAAAATTATAGGCGTTATTCCTGCAAGATATAAATCATCAAGATTTCCGGGAAAGCCGCTGGCTGACATATGCGGAAAACCTATGATTTGGTGGGTATATAACCAGTGTATTAAGGTAAAGGAATTTGAGACTGTTTATGTTGCAACTGACGATGAGAGAATCAGGCAGGCATGTGCGGATAATCAAATAAATGTAATTATGACGTCGGATAAACACATGACGGGGACTGACAGAATTGGAGAGGTTGCGGAAAAAATACCGGCTGATTTATATGTGAATATTCAG
>CASFUI010000136.1 GCA_949297565.1 uncultured Eubacteriales bacterium | reverse complement strand
CAGTAAAAACGGTCTTTACAACAGTACCTACGGCACTACGGTGCTCCAGAAGTACGCTGAAGAGCTGGGTCTTGCAACGATGTCGGGAATAGAGATTGCAGAGAAGGCTCCGAGCGCATCCAACACCAACGCTATTGCGTCGGCTATCGGACAGGGCAATCATGCGTACAGCACGCTTAATATGGCAAGATACGCCACAACTATTGCCAACTCGGGTACATGCTATAATCTTACTCTTATTGATAAGATAACTGACAACAACGGAAATCTGATACGCGACAACAGCGCGGAAGTTTCAAATGTTATGGATATAAGCCAGTCTATATGGGATACTGTTCATTACGGAATGAATCTCGTGGTTGGAACGTATGCCGCGCTCGGAACAGTTAATATGGATTTCGCAGCTAAGTCCGGTACCGCTCAGGAAAATCCAAAAGAGCCAGACCATGCGATGATGATAAGCTATGCGCCTTATGATGACCCGCAGATTGCCATGGCGGTAGCTATTCCGAATGGTTATTCAGGATCTCAGGCGTCAGAGCTTACAGCTGAGATTTTAAAGATATATTTCGGACTTTAATAAATAAAAAAATATATGCAGGCATTGCAGCACGACGCATTGCCTGCGTGAACAGAAAATGATGATAACAACGAGGTGATGAGGGTGAATAATTCTGTCGTTATAAAGAGCAATAAACACGGAATAACCGTGGTTTTGGACAACAGAGCGGATTTTACGACGTTAAAAAGCTGTGTCGAGGATAAATTCAGACAGTCAGCAGCGTTTTTCGGCAATGTTGATATGGCGCTTGCCTTTGAGGGAAGACCAGTAACGAATGAGGAGCAAAAAGAACTGCTTGACATTATTGAAAAAGAGACATCAATGAATATCCTCTGTGTAATAGATAATGATGAAAATAAGGACGCCGCTTTTGTGAGAGCTGTCCAGGGAAGCTGTGTGCAGGAGCAGACACATACGGCGTCGGACGGGTTATTTTATAAGGGAACTCTTCGTTCCGGACAGGTGCTGGAATCAGAGACAAGCGTAATAGTGCTTGGAGACGTAAATCCGGGGGGCAGAATTATCTCAAAAGGAAATGTAATTATATTGGGAAGCCTTAGAGGTAATGTATTTGCAGGCGCCAACGGAGATGAGCACGCGTTTGTTGTTGCGCTGGAGATGAATCCGATGCAGATTAAGATTGGCGATGTGATTGCCAGAAGCTCTGACAGCGCGCCGACAAAGAAGAATAAAAATAAAACGGTATCCCCTAAGATTTCTTTTGTCGAGGACGGAAATATTTATATAGAAGATTTGACATCTGATATTCTTGAGGATATAAGAATATAAAAGCTTTTTATAGTACTTTTCATAAAAAAGCATTGATTTAATTCCAAAAATTACGCATAATGTAATTTAATAGTAAAAATTATTTGGGAGGCACACATAAATGAGCGAAGTTATCGTTGTAACGTCCGGAAAAGGAGGCGTAGGCAAGACTACCACGACAGCAAATATCGGTACAGGTCTTGCAAAACTCGGAAAGAAAGTAGTGATGATTGATACGGATACAGGACTTAGAAACTTGGATGTTGTTCTGGGACTGGAAAACAGGATTGTATATAATCTTGTGGATGTCGTAGAAGGGAACTGCCGTATCAAACAGGCAATGATTACGGACAAGCGCTGTCCTAAGCTGTATCTTCTTCCAACTGCCCAGACAAGGGATAAATCAGCCATAACACCGGAGCAGATGATTAAAGTTCTCGACGAGCTTAAGGAAGATCCGGAGGAATTTGACTACATAATTCTTGACTGCCCTGCCGGAATTGAACAGGGATTTCAGAATGCAATAGCAGGCGCTGACAGAGCGCTCGTAGTAACAACTCCTGAGGTATCGGCTATCAGGGATGCAGACAGAAT
>CASFUI010000135.1 GCA_949297565.1 uncultured Eubacteriales bacterium | reverse complement strand
TTATAAGGCTTGCTATAAGCGGTATCACAGCGACCATTCCCCCGCTGACGAACGTAACCATAAGCTTGGCTGCAAAGTAGCCCCCCTTTCCTTTGCAACGTACCACAAGCTGGTTGATAAGCCCGCTCTTCTTATCCTGAAGATAAGACGCCCCGTAAGGTATAGCAGCCATAATCGGAACTAAAATCTTGTATAAATAATAATATCTGCTTGCATAGCCGTGGTCAGGCATCCAGAAATACAGTGAAGTCACTGCCGCATTCACATCCAGAACTGTCGAGTAGCCGGGCTCTTCCCCCCAGACATACTGCTGCAAATCAACGGCTCCCCCAAGCCATCTCGTGCCCAGCAAATCCATTACCGCCAGCCCGCAGCCGAACAGCACTACTGCGGCAAAGCGCCAGTTTAAAAAAGCGCGTTTGCATTCCTGTCTCAAAAATCCTTTCATTGTTCCCCTTTCATGCCCCTTCGGGCATGCGATATGCCTCGCGGGCACACCGCCTACTTATTCAAATATATCCTAAACCCGTAATTACTGTATGCAACCTCACCCGCAAAACTAAACGCCGCCGCACTGTCGTCCTTTCCGAGCACAAGGTTTTCCCTGCCGGCGTCCTCGTCCCTCAGACGGAACACACAGCTGAAGGAAACCCTCTCCCCCTCAGCCAGATAGACGCTGAAACCAAATGTCTCCCAGTCGTCGCACCTCACATAGCCCAGATTGCCCGACTGTCTGTCACCCGTAACCTCGCTGTAAGCAGCATATGTGTTAACCTCGCCGTCAAACACAATATCGACAGGCTCAAAGTCAGAAGCAAAATTCTCTTCAAAGCTTCCGTCCTCCTTCATAAGTGCCATACAAAGCTTTGGGTCAAACAGACCGCCGTACCCGCAGACGTTCTCAAGCTCGACGTCAACGGTGATATAGCTGTAGCCCTCCTCGCTCTCCCCCCTGTACTCACTGTTAAGCTCGGAGGATACAACCCTGTACCCCGCTATCCCGTCATGCTGCTCCGAGTATGCCGCCGGAGCGGTCAGACTCTCATAACACATAACGTAATCCCCAATATTTCCTACCTGATAGACAAAGAAAAGCTGTCTGCTTATAATATTTCTTGTCCGGTACAGACTGAGCGGAGCCTCGTCCCCCTCGGGCTCTGCGTGAAGAAACTCTGTGATATCCGAAAAGCTTGAAGATGCTTTTCTTTCAGCGACAAAATCAGCGTCTCTGAGCGCTCCGAACTGCATCGAACAAAACAGCAGCACGAGCACTACCAATGCCGCCAACAGCAGAGCTTCATGTCTGCCTATTCTCATCGCCATCACACCTCCCCGCCTGCACCTTACGATTCTCTAATCACTCACAGTCCGTCCTGAAAACGCACTTAAAATCCGTGGCTTCTTCACATGCAATCTCACCGTAAAGTCCCGCATGGCTGAAGCCGTCCTCAATAACAGTATTTCTGATATATCCCACATCTCCAGTCTGCATTTTCACTCTCCAGTCATATCGTGTGCATACTGTCCAGCCGCTTTCACTTCCCTGGCTGAGACTGCTGTGGCTTCCTATCGCCGATATATACATCGGATTGTTAGTATATTCGCAGCGCACTACCATATCAGAGGTGTTGTCCTTTGGATGAGTCGCAGACGCATAAAAATCCATTCCGATTTCTCCGCATGTAAATAAATATGCGTTATAATCTGTGGAATTTCGAAGAAGCTGCGTCTCTGACGCCGAGACAACCCCGCTGCCCGCCATCACTCCGAACAGAATAAGTGTTGCCGCACTCAAAGCCTTTTTCGCGCTGAACCTTTTCCTGCCTTTTGCTTTTGTCTCTCCAAAAGCTCTGTGAAGTTTCATTTTTCTCCTCCTTTGCTTTTTGTTTTGCTCTGCATCGCACTTATAGTGTACCAGAAAAATAAGCCCATTTTAGCTGATTGTAAAAAGTGGCAGACTTTTTGTAAAAATTGGCAAAATTATGTCAAACCAAGCTGAATGCCCTCGTATTTTTTATTTCTATACGAAAAAAAAAACGGTATAAAAATAATTTTACCGTTTCTTTTAATTACGCACAATCACAAAAATCACAGTCCGTATATGGCAATATCCACATAAAAGTTATTGTCATCTGCAGATATATTAAATTCACCGTCATATTTCTCAACTGTATTTTTAACATTTGAGAGACCTATACCATGCTCGCCGCCTCTTTTAGTAGTCACCGGAAGCCCGTCGCTTCCGAAGCTTATCTTTCCCCTGTATGGGTTTGCAAGCCTGATAAACAGTGCGCCTCTGTCAAAATATATATTAAAATCTATA
>CASFUI010000134.1 GCA_949297565.1 uncultured Eubacteriales bacterium | reverse complement strand
TCCTTCATACAGCGATTTCCATTCGTCTTTGGGAATGCGGTTGGACATATCTGTAAGACCTGAGTTGAGATTGAAAGTTGCCTTTATTCCGTATTTATTAAAAATTTCAACCAGGCGTCTGTCCTCAACCTTTCCGTCATCGTAGCTCAGTGTGAGAACTTTGTTTTTTCCGCCGGGAAATGCTTTATATATTTTATTCATTGTATTCCTCCGTGCCTGAGTATTTTCTGTACAAAACAGTCAATTAATTATATTACATCTGATTTTATTTGTCGAGAAACAGATATTCATTTATTAAGTTTTTTAAATAAAAAAAGTAAGTTTTTTTTCTGACCGTATTTCCGGCAATTACAGGAACGCTGTAAAATTTATTATCGTTAATGTAAACGCAGACTTCTCCGACCTGTTCGTTTTCAAGAACAGGCGCGCCCAAACCGCTTTTGAGAAGCACTGAGACATTTACTTTGTCATTGCTGCCAAGCAGAGCTGTGAATCCGTCGTTATTTGCCGTTTTAAGCGATAACGTGCCGGGGACGGCATCCTCAATCTGTATATCCTCCAGAGCGAAATCCGGGTCAAGTATAGAAGTCGGGAAATAGTTTGCCCTGCCGTAATCCAGCAGCTTTTTCGCGTCCTTCCACTTGTAATTTTTATTATTTGGCCAGCCGCACGCAAGCAAAGCTACAATAAAAGTTCTGCCGTCGCATTGGTACGCGCAGATATAGCAGTAGCCCGCGTCGCCTGTGAAGCCTGTTTTTCCTGAAATAATATTGTCGTACATGTCAAGAAACGCGTTGGCGTTTGAGACGCTGTAGCTCTTGTAGGAAACGGAAACAGAGCCGTTGTCGGTTATTTTAGATGAGGTGAAAGAATGATTTCTTGCCTGTGTCACAGATAAAAAGTCTGTATTTTTAATACAGTATGACATTATAACGGCAAGGTCTTTTGGGGTTGTAGAGTGGACTCCCGTATCGTCCTGTGCGTCAAGTCCGTTTGGTGTTATAAAATAAGTGTTTTCACAGCCGAGCTGTCTTGCCTTATCATTCATAAGAGAGGCGAACAGATGAACAAGCATTTTTGAATTTTCGGTGGATAAGGTTTTAAGCAGATAATGGGATGTATCATCAGAATTATTTTCCGAAGTTAGGGAGTCAGATACAAATGAATAGTCGTCCGCTGAGAGTCCTAGAGACTCAAGAGACGGAACTTTTTGAGCATAGTCTTCCGATGAAATGTTATAGAGGTAGTTAAGCGCGACATTTTCGGCTATGATTACGGCAGTATCATTGTGCGATTTCAGCATAAGGGAATAGAGCAAATCGTTCAGTGAAAAAATTTCCCCTGACACCGCATTGAGCTGTACATCGGGCATTGAAGCGGCATAAGGGGAGGTCACACATTTCATTTCGGGCAAAGCGTACTCAAGAGCGAGAATGCATGTCATTATTTTGGTTGTGCTTGCCATTGGAGCGGCTGTCTCCTCATTTTTTCCGTACAGAACTCTTCCTGTATCACCGTCAAGCAAAACGGCATATTTTGCGTAAAGACTATCCGGTACGGACACATTTGATGACGAGTCAGACAGAACT
>CASFUI010000133.1 GCA_949297565.1 uncultured Eubacteriales bacterium | reverse complement strand
GGAAAATACTAATCTGAAATATGCCTCATTTAAAAACAGCGGTGAGTTTGAGGAAGAAATGCGTTGCTGCATAAATAAGATAATAGAAATCACAGGTCTTACGGAATGGTATAAAAAATATAATGAAAAAGCGGAATACTGCAGATTTCAGACAACTATAACAGATGTTTCGTATCTTGGAGAAGGCGGAGAAATTACAAAGCCGACATATGACTCTGAAAAAGGAATGTATACAACAATAAAGCTGGATTCTTCGTATATTGGCGCCGGACTTAATATTATAGGACATGAGCTCACTCACCTGATTGTGGGCGCAGGTTTTTCAGCAAGCCTGAATGAGGGGCTTTCGGAATATTGTCAGAGGAATATAAGTGGAACAAATTCATCTGTTAGCAGGGCTGGAATAAATGATTTTCTCAAAAACTATTATGAAGTTATCGTTTCAGGTAATGAAGAAAATTTTAATCAGATGAAAGCTGATATAATTGAGAGTATCGGCAAGGCAGGAGGAGTATATTCCTACGGAACATCCGGAACCGGTGGAGGTTTGTGGTATCATTACAGCGAGTCTTTTGTAACATATCTTATAGATACATACGGAGCAAAAGAGACGGCTCTCTTTATATCGGAGGGAAGCGGCGAGGAAGATTACGGAAGGCTTGATTCGCGCGGATTTGAGGCGATAAAAAGCGATTGGCTTAAGTTTTATGAGAGCTACATACCGGCTGTGGGCTATGAAGAGATAAGCAGGGAATATCAGGAATTTGCCGAAAAATATGCAGAGATAAGGGCAGAAAATGTGAAATGAAGGAGGTTGATGAGAATGAATGATTTGTACACAAGAGACAGAATGAACCGCAATAATGCGGATTTTGAGGGGAGCGGTATCGGAAGCGGAAGATATGACTCGCGGGAGGAACAGAAAGCAAAAATTTCGGACGCAAAGCTCCCTGTGGTAATTCTTATTTTCATGGCGATAGGTCTTGCTGGTATTATTTATATGAATGTAAATGAATTAAAGCATATTATTAACGGTACTCCGGTGACTCTCGATTATGTATCAGGACAGAGATCTACGTGGAAAGCGCCTGACGGAAACACATATTCGTATGAATGTGAATGGGCGAGAGTTAAGGATGGCAAAGTGACAATTTATTATCTGGGAACGGATTACCGCAATGCGGTTGTTGTCTCAAGCATACAGTCATGGTTGATGTTTTACGGATTCTTTGTTGCCGTAATCGGGGCAATCATTTTTTGGATATATAAGATATTCCATAAGAAGAAGCATGCAGTAAACAGGAATTGACAGGAAATAAAATGAGCTGCGCATATTTAATGCGGCAGCTCATTTTATTTGCGGTTATTTAATTTCGGTACCGTATACCGTATAGTCCTTAAAATGTGTACTGTTTATTCCTCCCACTAAGGTGGATTCTGAAAACCATGTGCTCTTGTTTAGGATGAATAATGAGTTCACAGCAGGACAAGTGTATGAATAGTCTGTCCATAAGCTGTAGTCGGTCACCTGTACTTCTATCAGATAGTCGCCGTAATCGTATAAAAGACCAATATTGCCTGTTTTTCCGTATTCAGTGTCATAATATTTTTCAAGAATACATTTCGGATCTCCAAGAGTCTCCTTTATAAACTCCAAATCATCATTGTTTTCAAAGGAAACCATGGAATAACGGAGCGCGTTGGCTTCTTTATCCAAATCCGAAGTGAGATAATATTTAAAATATGAGCTGTTGGTATACAGGGTTATTGAGCCGTTTTCGGAAGCAGCCAATAACTCCTCAACGTTATAAGACGTTCCGTTCTTATCATATATTGTTCCTGTGAACTTAGAAGCGTCAAACTTGGTTGTGTCAAAATATTTATGACAATAACCTATATCCTCTTCTTCAGTATCGTTAAGGTCGCTTTCCGGTTCTGATTCAACAGCCTGACTTCCGCTCTGGTTATCAGAAACATCGTTATCATTGTCTGAGCTGCCGCCGCACCCTGTAAATACAGTAATCACAAATACACATAGCAAAATGAATATCAGTTTCTTTTTCATGTTTTGTCCCCTCTTTCATAAAATTATATTTTATATTTTATTAATTGTATCATATATATTCTAAAAGTCAACAAAATAAAAGTTTTATATACTGGGTTTTAAGAGGTATAAAAAAATAAGAGGTAAAAAAAAATTAACTATTGAATTTGGGAAAAAATCATAATATAATGACTCTATCAATTCCTAGTAAATCAATCGGAATTATAAAAAAGAAAGGGAATGGTGATGATGAATAACTATTTGTTAAAAGTAGAAAACTTATCTGTAAATGTAGAAGAGCAGTCTATTCTTCACGAAATAAATCTCAATATAGGAAAGGGAGAGACTCATGTGCTTATGGGCCCTAACGGAGCCGGTAAATCGACATTGGGATATACAATAATGGGAAATCCCAAATACAGCGTAACAGGAGGAAAAATAGTTTTTGACGGCAAGGATATAGTTTCCGAGGATGTAAGTCAGAGGGCAAAGGAAGGTATATTTTTGTCTTTTCAAAATCCGATTGAGATTCCGGGAATTTCGCTGAGTAATTTTATAAGAAGCGCGCTTGAGCAGCGAAGCGGAAAGAGAATACGCCTGTGGGAGTTTAAAAAAGAGTTAAAGAGAGCAATGGAAGTTCTGGATATGGATGAGTCATATGCGGACAGAGATCTGAACGTCGGATTTTCTGGCGGTGAGAAGAAAAAAGCGGAGATATTACAGCTTTTGATGTTAAAGCCGTCGCTTGCAATACTTGACGAGACGGATTCGGGACTTGATGTTGACGCGGTGCGCACAGTCTCAAAGGGCGTTATGGAATATCAGAAGGACAAAGACGGAGCGCTTTTGATTATCACACACAACACAAAAATTCTTGAATCGCTGCATGTTGACTATACGCATGTTCTTGTTGACGGGAAAATCGTCACTACAGGAGGGGCAGAACTCGTAAATGAAATAATCCTAAACGGATTTGACAGATTTGTGAAAGGGGAGTAATGCAGCGTGAGAGAAAAAAGCAGTGTAAATGATATTGACAGAAGCATATATGATTTCAGAAATGAAGAGAAGGACGCATACAGGGTAAAGGAAGGACTTACGCCTGAAATTGTTGAGAAGATTTCATCTGAAAAGAATGACCCGGTGTGGATGCAGCTTTTCAGGCTTCAGTCACTTCAGATTTACAATGAACTGAAGGTGCCAGACTGGGGACCGTCTATAGAGGAGCTCAATATGGATGACATTGTCACATATGTACGCCCGAACACAAAGATGAGCGCAAAATGGTCAGACGTTCCGGAGGAGATTAAAGATACGTTTGAGAAGCTCGGAATACCTCAGGCTGAGAGAAAATCGCTTGCAGGCGTAGGAGCACAGTATGATTCGGAGCTTGTGTACCACAATGTGCGCCGTGAGGTTGAGGAGCAGGGAGTTGTATACACAGACATGGAGAGCGCGCTGACAGGTGAGTACGCTGATATGGTCAGAAAACATTTTATGAAGCTGGTTACTCCGAGAGACCATAAGTTTGCCGCGCTTCACGGAGCCGTATGGTCAGGCGGATCATTCGTGTATGTTCCTCCGGGAGTGTCCGTGGAAATTCCGCTCCAGTCATATTTCAGGCTCAATGCTCCGGGAGCGGGG
>CASFUI010000132.1 GCA_949297565.1 uncultured Eubacteriales bacterium | reverse complement strand
CATAGCGTTTCGTATTTCATAGCTGAAAATCTTTCCGTCACCGACCTCTCCGGTAAACGCAGCTTTCTGTATAGCCTCTATGGTTTTCTGCTCCCACTCCTCAGAAGACACAACAATTTCAAATTTAATTTTCGGCTGCATAACCACATCTACCTCAGTTCCGCGCACCAGCTTCTTATAACCGCGCTGCGCGCCACAGCCCATAACCTGCGAAACAGTTATACCGTTTACATCTATCTCATTAAGCGCCTGTTTTACGTCCTCAAAGACTTCCTCGCGCACGATTGCCTCAACTTTTATCATCATATCGATTTCTCCCCTTTCCGGCAGTTTTATATTTATGAATCTAATCCGTTAAATGTAGGATAAGCACTCTCGCCATGTTCTGAGATGTCAAGTCCGACCTTTTCCTCCTTCTCATCAACACGAAGCGTAGTAAACAGTCTCACAATACCAAGACAGATAAGCGTTCCGACAACCGCCACAGCAATAGTAACAACAATACCTATAAGCTGCGCTACAAACAGGCGGTAATCTCCGAATACAAGGCCGTCCCAGCGAGCTGTGCTGTTGATAGAGCTTTTTGCAAAGATACCTGTCGCAATTCCGCCCCATATACCGCCAACTCCGTGACATCCAAAAGCATCCAGCGCATCATCTATTTTGAGTTTTCCCTTTAACAGGGAAATGGCAAAACAGCAAATCGGGCTGACAAGAGCACCTATAATAATTGCCGCCCAGATTGGGACAAAACCGGCGCCCGGAGTAATCGCGACAAGCCCGACAACGAGACCTGTCGATGCGCCCACAAGCGTAGGCTTGCCGTCCTTGAGCACATCTATCAGAATCCATGACATCATTGCGCTTGCGCTTGCCAGTGCTGTTGTCATAAAAGCATGTGCCGCAAGACCGTTTGCTCCAAGTGCGCTTCCCGCATTAAAGCCAAACCAGCCAAACCACAAAATAAACGCTCCCAAAGCTACAAACGGAATATTATGTATACGATATGCCGTATTCTCATAGCCTCTTCTTCTTCCAAGTATAATACAAAATACCAGTGCACTCACACCTGAACTTATATGTACCACATTTCCTCCGGCAAAGTCAACAGAGCCGATTTCAGCAAGAAAACCGCCTTTTCCCCATACCATGTGCGCCATAGGATAATATACAACTATCGACCAAAGCAAAATAAACAAAAACAATGCCTTAAACTTTACGCGCCCAACCAGAGAGCCTGTAATAAGCGCCGGGGTTATCATTGCGAACATCATCTGAAATGCAACAAACACAAGATGCGGGATATTGTCCGCATAAGGTCCTGCCTCATCCATTGATATTCCGTTCAATCCAAACCAGCGGAAATCTCCGATTACACCTGCGTGATTTCCTCCAAACGAAAGCGAGTAGCCGAAAAGTACCCACATAACAACAGACAGCCCCATAATCACCGTACATGCCATCATAGTATTAACAACATTCTTTCTCCTGACCAAGCCTCCGTAAAAAAATGCCAAACCGGGTGTCATAAAAAACACCATAGCCGCACAAATCATTATAAATCCGGTATCACCTGTATTCATAATCTGCTCCTCCTAATTTTCTAACCTTTTAATTTCATACGGCTCAGCCGGCAAACAGCCGTATAAGACGACAAAAAGCGCCAAAAGAATGTCTCCATTCTTTTGACGCCTTTGTCTGGTAGTATAATAGCAGACTTTATAATCTAATGCAAGTGTTTTTTATTTACTTTTTTTGTTTTGTGATTTTAACTTCAACTTAATTTTATTTTGCACATCGCTTTATTCTGTGTTTTCCCGTACCGAAGCCCTTTATCCCAGATAATCATATCTGGAGCTGGTGTAAGACGACAAAATATCAGCGGACTGACCATATGTACTGCTTACACTCTGAAGATTTGTCTGCGCATTATTCTCAATTCTTGATGCCACAAAAGAAAGCTTCTGTGCAAACTCGGCTGAATTTCCGAATATGCTCTCAAGCATGTCCACGCCGGCTTTCTTCAGCTTATCCGAAGCTATTTCAAGAGAGCCGTCCTCATTCTGTGTAATTCCTATTTCCGCAAGCTCCTCACTGAAACTTTCAGGCAGCTCTTTAAGTGACTTTGCATAGAATACATCGAGAGCCGAAGTCGATTTTGAGAGTATTTTAATCATAGAATTATAATTTTCGACAATCTCCTCAACAGCGCTTACAATCTCTGAAGTATCATTGTCAGCCTTTGCCTTCTCAAAAATATCGCTGTTCTCGTCTGCCAGCTTTGATACGGCTTCCTGAAGCTCCCGGGCATTATCCTTCATATTCTCATAACCGCTCGCTGAGACCTTTGCCTTTAAGAGCGTGCCTGATGTTGCGGAACTGCTCAAAAGCGAGCTGCTGTCGCTGTCTTTGTTGATATAATCAAGAAGAGTCTGGCTGTTTAACGGAATACCGGCTTTTTTTGCCGTTTCATTCAACATCTGTGTTGTTATTCTCATGCATATCCTCCATTCCGTTTGTAAATAATTTATTTCTGATTATTTTATCGGCATAAATTCAAATATATATTAGTGCAAAGTCTATACACACCGCATAAAAACAGCGGCATGTTCTGTAACAGGACACACCGCTGTTTCTTATTCTATAGGAAAGTTCTCTGAACTTCCTATAGAATAAAAATGCTCCGCAGGCTCGCAGAGGCGCGAAAAGGTAATTATTCTTACGAATCCGCGCCTCGCGAAAGAGTTCGCCTGCGAACTCTTTTTTATTTTCCGCACATATCTCAGCGCAGTATTAATTAAAATTTCTTAAATTGACAAACTTTTTGTATTTGGCTTTACTTGTCGTCAAATCTTCCCTCTGCAAGCGACCTCTTTGATCTCTTTGAAGCATATACGCCTGCTGCTGAAAGACCTGCAGCAGATGCTAAAGCTATTGTCATCCACACTCTCAAATCAGCTGTATCACCTGTATTTACTGATGAGCCGTCACCTGTCTGACCGTCTGAACCTGTGCCAGGCTGCTCTGTACTAGGCTGTTCTGTATCCGGCTCCTCAGGCTCAACATATTCAGGATTCTGATTATTGTCGCCGGCCCACTCAATATCTAAGCTGTGAAGCATTGTAGTATTCTGCCATCCGCCTGTACCTGTTGTACCCGCGTGCTGGATTGCTACACCGCCGAATGCGTTTGTCTCAATGTCTGCGCTAAGATTAACTTCGTGTACCCAGCCTTTCTCTGCCTGACTTGCAAGCTGAGGCGTAGATGTCTCAACATGAGCTGTAAGCTTATTTCCTGTGATATTCAGAGTAATCTCACAGCCAGTCATATAGCATGAAGCAATGATTTCATCTGAAATATACGATGTCTGACCATTCTCATATTTAACAAGAACAAATGTTACCGCGTCTGATGCTGCTCCGGTTCTTATTATACGGAGTCCGTAGCCTGTAAGCGTTGTGGTGTCGAACTTAAGGCATACATCCATATACTGGTTAGCGCTTCCGAAGCCCTGACCTTCCGTCTTTGCAGGGTCAACAACGAGTTTAAGGCTCATATCGCCGTACTCACCTTCAACAGGCGTATACATAAGTCTTGCTCCCTGTGTTCCCTGATAGATACCCTGACCTACACTGCCGTTTCCTGTTTCGCCGTATACCCATGCTGTGGCGTCAGGATTACCCTGCCATTTTCCTTCTTCCCAAGTCATTGTATCAAGCGGACGATAATAATCTGATGTCCAGAAACCAGGCTTAATCTCTGTCTGATTTTCTACCGGGAAGTTTGAAAAATCTGTTGAAAAGTTCTTAGTCTTAACATCCTTAACTGTTACTGCCTCTGAGCAGATTGTCTCAACAGGCTCGCCAGGATTGCTCCTTATATTCTTCGGCTCTACTACTGCCTTGATATAATATCCTATATCGCTTGCTGAGAGCTGATATGTATACTCAGGCTCATCATTTCTTGTAACTGCAACGAGAACCGGATTGCTTCCCTGCGCGTCATCGCAGCGATACCAAGATATAAGCGACTGGTCTGCTCTGTCACCCAAATCCAAGCTGTAATCAACCTTTAAGCTGCCGTTTCCATCGTTTGTAATCTCCGGCATCTTTGTAAACTCAGGAGCTGCAAGTACACTTGGTTTAACTGTAAATTCTATTGCAGCCTCAAGTCCTTCTGCTGTAGAAGCATTTACGATTACTGTCTTCGCTTCATCCTCATCGTTGATGCCCTCAACTGTACAGCTTCCGTCTGCATTAGGAGTAAGCTTTACATATGACTTATACTCGTCAGCTACGCTGTAGGTAACATCAATATTCTCAGCTGTCTCTTTATGGAAATACTGAATATTGCTTGTAATTGTTGCCTTATCAACGCCGGATTCAATAGTATCAGTATCTGCATTCAGCGAAAGCATTGTAGGAATATTGTCAGCGTCTGCTGCAATTACATCGTCCTTTACATTCATCGGATCCCAGCCGTCGCTGCCCTTAAGAAGGTTATATGTATTATATACTACCTCGCCCTCATCTGTAACTATACGGTATGCTGAAAGCACATCCTTTCCTGTCATATCGACAGTCTCCGCTGCATCCTCGCCTCCGATAGTAATCGCTTCTCCGTTGTGAAGAATATTGAACTGATAGCACTTAAGCGATGATGAAGGATACTTTGTCCATGCAATTCCGAATGGAACGCTGAAATTACTCTTAAATACACAGTCAACCGCTGTAATTGTACCGCCTTCCTTAGTAAAATACTGCATAGGCTCTGTCTCTACATTCATAATGAGTGAGTTAAATGTACAGCCCAGGAAAGTTGAACCTGTATTATTTGAAGAATAAAGCGGACGATTTCCGTAAAAATCGAAATCGCAGCCTACAAACACCGCATTTCCGTTGATAGCATCATCAGTGCTCTCAAAATGACAGTTATTGTAAAGGCTTCTGTCAGCTCCATTGATTGGGTCAAGATTCAGTCTGCTGATAAAATTACAGTTGTCAGCATACATCTTGTCTCCGCTCATATCAGCAAGCTGAGCCTGTGTTATAGTAGTTGTTCTCTTTGCATGATTAAGCTCAGGCTTCAACGGATATTCAAGGTCAACGCTGCAGTAATTTCCTATTGTGATATTCTTAACAGTGAGACCGCTGCCGTTAAAACGGAACATTGTGTAGTTTCCGTTAGAGCCGTGTGACTGTCCTCTGTTGCCCGCAAAAACAACATTATACGGGTCATCTGTGAGCCCCTGAATTGTAAGGTTTTCACATTCAACAATCATTCCGTAAGGAACACCATAGCCCTCTGAAGGCTGAACTGTATCTGTTGCCTCAGGGTCATCAATCCAGTATACATAAGGCGCAACATACACAGTCATAGGAGATTCCTCTGTGCCGTCCTTCAATGCCGAAGCACTGAGCGCGTCCTTGATGTCATTGTATACATAGTCATATTTTGCAGCCACCTCATCGGAAAGTGAGCCATCCAGATAAATAGCGTTCTCACCAAGCGTAATCCTCTGTCCGTCGTACTCAATCCAGGTACCTCCGAATGTGACAGGATGTT
>CASFUI010000131.1 GCA_949297565.1 uncultured Eubacteriales bacterium | reverse complement strand
TGTGCAAAGCACATATGGCATGCACTGCGCTGGAATGGCATGCACTGCGCCAGCTTTGCAGGCTCGCAGAGGCGCGGAAAGGCAATTATTCTTACGAATCCGCGCCTCGCGAAAGAGTTCGCTTGCGAACTCTTTGTTCAAAATTACATTTAGGAGAAAACATTTATATGAAAGCAGAAGAAATAAAAAATACAGTTGTCGTAAGTGATTTGAAGGATTTTGATTTGGGTCAGACGATGGAGTGCGGACAGTGTTTTCATTTTATAAAGCTTGGAGAAAATGAATACGGGATAAGCGCATACGGACACCTGCTCCATGCAAAACAGGACGGAAACAGCCTGTACCTTTATAATACCGGAATAGAAGAATTTGAAAACATATGGCGCCATTATTTTGATTTGGACAGGGATTACGGTGAAATAAAAGCTTTTCTGCTGAAGGGTGACGAAAAGCTCCGCGAGGCTGTGGAGACGATGTGGGGCGTGCGTATTTTAAATCAGGAGTTTTTTGAGACGCTGATTTCGTTTATAATTTCTCAGAATAAGCAGATACCGCATATTAAGCAGATTGTCGCAAATATTTCAAAGGGGTACGGCGAGTATCTCGGAAGTATAGACGGTAATGAGTTTTACAGATTTCCGATGGCGGAGGAATTGAGCGCAGCGAGCGAGGAGGATTTGAGAGCTTGCAAGACGGGCTTTCGGGCTCCTTACATATGGAATGCCGTGCAGTTTGTAAAAGACGGTATTTTAAACGAGGAAGAGCTGAGAAGCTGCGGTATAGAGGAGTGCAGAAACAGGCTTATGCAGATTAAAGGCGTAGGCATGAAGGTGGCGAACTGCGTGAGTCTTTTCGGACTTGGACACAGGGAGGCTTTCCCGGTGGATGTATGGATAAAAAGAATTATGGAGGTTATGTACTTTAACGGTCAGGAGCACTCAAATAAAGAAATTGAGGAGTACGGAGTCAGACATTTCGGAAGCTACGGCGGATATGCACAGCAGTATCTGTTCTATTACGGAAAGACTGAAAAAATAGGTAAATAGTCAGGTATTACTCATGTTTGGCGGCGGGAACAGATTTATAAAAAATATATAATCAAATCATTAAATAATTAATATATTTGAATTAGCTGTTGACAAACAAAAAGGGTAGTGATATTTTAATGTTATCGCGATTAGCACTCAAAATAAATGAGTGCTAACAAATATAGGCTGCCAGCACAGACAGAATAAATGACAGCAGAATGGAGGAATATTAATTATGAAGTTAGTACCGTTGGGCGACAGAGTCGTAATTAAAGCATTAATTGCAGAGGAAACAACAAAGTCAGGAATTGTTTTGCCTGGTCAGGCAAAGGAAAAGCCGCAGCAGGCAGAGGTCGTGGCAGTAGGACCTGGCGGAATGGTTGACGGAAAAGAAGTTACAATGCAGGTTAAGGTCGGCGATAAGATTATTTACTCTAAGTATGCGGGAACAGAGGTTAAGCTGGATGACGAAGAGTATATAATTGTTAAACAGTCAGATATTCTTGCTGTTATCGAGTAAAAGCTGTTGCAGACCAGCACATTTATATAATAATTAAAGAGCAGTTTCCTATGAATTTGGAAATAAAGAAAATCAGGAGGCAGTAATCATGGCAAAGGAAATTAAATACGGAATTGAAGCTAGAAAGGCATTGGAGGCAGGTGTAAATAAGCTTGCTGACACAGTAAGGGTTACACTCGGACCTAAGGGAAGAAATGTAGTTCTGGATAAGTCATACGGCGCACCGCTTATCACAAACGACGGTGTTA
>CASFUI010000130.1 GCA_949297565.1 uncultured Eubacteriales bacterium | reverse complement strand
TGCCGATTATTTCAGATATAAGAAGGAGCTTGTGCCCGATATTCTCAGGGCGTACAAAAAGCTTGACGACGAGTATGATATTGTGGTGATAGAGGGTGCGGGAAGTCCGGCTGAGATTAATCTGAAAAATAATGACATTGTAAATATGGGTCTTGCGCGGCTGGTTGACGCTCCGGTGCTTCTGGTCGGAGACATTGACAGGGGCGGAGTGTTTGCGCAGCTTGCAGGCACAATTATGCTTCTGGAGGAAGAGGAGAGGGCAAGGGTCAGGGGACTTATCATAAATAAATTCAGGGGAGACGTAAAAATACTGGAGCCGGGGCTTAAGCAGCTTTATGATATTTGCAAAATTCCCGTGACAGGCGTTATTCCGTATATGTATCTTGATTTGGATGATGAGGACAGCCTGTCGGAAAGGCTTTCAGATAAAGAAGACGCTTCAAGAGATGTCTGTGGGGCAGATAGCACAGGAGGCGGACATGTGCTTGATATTGCAGTGATAAAACTGCCGCACATTTCTAATTTTACGGATTTTAATGTGCTGGAGGCTGCCGGGGGAGTGAGACTTCGATATGTATCGAATGTAAATCATTTCGGAGTTCCGGATATGGTTATTATTCCGGGCACAAAAAATACCATAGGGGATTTGAAATGGCTCCGTCAGAGCGGTCTTGAGACTATGATTTTAAAAGCCGCGTCGGAAGATAAATTTATTATGGGCATCTGCGGAGGCTATCAGATGCTGGGTGAATATATCTCCGATAAATGCGGCGCGGAAACAGGGGAGAGCATAAGAGGAATTGGACTTCTGCCTGTTGTTACCGAATTTGCAGAGGAAAAACATCAGGTGCGTGCAGAGGGAAAGGTAAATGCAGCTTTTGGAATATGGAACAGGCTTTGCGGACTTGACCTTTCGGGTTATGAGATACATATGGGTGAGACTAGACTGCTGCCGGACAGAAAAATTGAGTCGTCATGTTTTTCGGTGCTCTGTGATAAAAACAGTCCGCATGCGCTGAGAGAGGACGGCTGTGTGAGAGGCAGCACTGCAGGAACATACCTTCACGGGATATTTGACAGTGATGATTTTCTTAAAGGCATGCTTGAAATGCTGTGCGAAAAGAAGGGCGTTAGATATATGAATCGGCAGATTACGCCGGCTGAGGTCAGAAAAGAACGTGAGTATGACCGGCTTGCTGATTTGATACGTGAAAATATTGACATGGATGAGATTTACAGAATTATCGAGGTAGTATGAAGTATGAAAAACACAGGACTTGTACATATATATACGGGTGACGGAAAGGGAAAGACGACCGCCGCGGCGGGGCTGGCTGTGAGGGCTGCGGGCTGCGGCATGCGAGTGCTGTTTGCGCAGTTTATGAAAGGCAGGCAGAGCGGCGAGGTCGTTGAATTCAATAAAATTCCTGAAATTGAGGTGCTGCGCGCGGACAGGGATTACGGATTTTACCGCAGTATGTCTGAGCAGGAAAAAATTTTACAGAAAAAAGCTCATGATGAGATTACAGAGCGCGTTTTTGAGCGTGTCTGTAAATTAAGGGATGTAGAGCTGGTAGTTCTTGACGAGCTGGCGTCAGCGTACGAATACGGCCAGGTTGACACGGAAAAGATAATAAAACTGCTGCAAAATCATGAGAACGCTGAGATAGTGATAACAGGGCGCAATCCGTCGGAGGATTTGCTTGAATTTGCCGACTATATAACGGAGATGAAAAAGATAAGGCATCCGTTTGACAGAGGAATCGCTGCCAGGCAGGGGATTGAGTATTAAAATGATTCTGTCTGTGCCGGACACACCTCGCCGGTAATTGTGTTAAGTGCGACGCAGCGTGGAGCCGGGCCTTAAAAGCGCTTGTAAAAATTATATAAATAATGTATTATATAGTGAAAGCTAAATTTAGTCTACTTATAAAATAAAGAAAGCTGGGTATAAAAGACATGGATTATAAGATAACATTGATTCCGGGTGACGGAATAGGACCGGAGATTGTCAGGGAAGCTGTAAAGGTGCTGGATACAGTAGGGAAGAAATTCGGACATAATTTTAACTATACAGAGATTTTGATGGGCGGGTGTTCTATTGACGCCTGCGGAGTGCCTCTTACAGATGAGGCTGTCTCTGTGGCAAAGGCTTCAGACGCGGTGCTTCTCGGAGCTGTCGGCGGCAATGTAGGCAATTCAAGGTGGTATGATGTCGCGCCGAATTTGAGACCGGAGGCTGGGCTTTTGAAAATCCGCAAGGACTTGGAGCTCTTCGCAAATATAAGGCCTGCTTATCTGTATAACGAGTTAAAGGACGCGTGCCCTCTCAAGGATGAGGTTATCGGTGACGGATTTGATATGGTAATCATGAGAGAGCTTACAGGCGGATTATATTTTGGTGAGCGCTGGACGAAGCCTGTGAACGGTGTTATGACGGCGGTTGATACACTTACATATAACGAAGATGAGATAAGAAGAATTGCAGTCAAAGGTTTTGAGATTGCTATGAAAAGAAGGAAGAAGCTTGTCAGCGTAGACAAGGCGAATGTTCTTGATTCCTCAAGACTCTGGAGAAAGGTTGTCGCAGAGGTGGCAAAGGATTATCCGGAGGTCGAGGTTACTGATATGCTTGTTGACAACTGCGCAATGCAGCTTGTCATGAATCCGGGGCAGTTTGATGTCGTTCTCACTGAGAATATGTTTGGCGATATATTATCGGATGAGGCGAGCATGATTACAGGCTCAATCGGAATGCTGTCAAGCGCGAGCCTCGGAAAGACGAAGCTTGGATTATATGAGCCGAGCCACGGCTCTGCGCCTGATATTGCAGGAAAGAATGTTGCAAACCCTATTGCCACTATTCTTTCGGCTGCCATGCTGCTCAGATATTCGCTTGATTTGGACAAAGAGGCGGATGCGGTTGAGGCAGCTGTTGCGAAGGTGTTAAAGGATAATTACAGGACTGCTGATATTATGTCTGATGGAATGACACAGTGCGGGACTACACAGATGGGAGATTTAATATCTGAGCGCATCTAGCCGGCACATAATACATAAAAGAAAAAGAGAGGAGTTTATATATTTATGAAGAGTGATAACGTAAAAAAAGGGATGCAGCAGGCGCCGCACCGTTCATTGTTCAATGCTTTGGGTTTCACCAAAGAGGAGATGGATAAGCCGCTTGTCGGCATCGTAAGTTCATATAATGAGATTGTTCCGGGGCATATGAATCTTGATAAGATTGTAAATGCTGTAAAGCTCGGAGTTGCAGAGGCGGGCGGCGTTCCGGTTGTATTTCCGGCTATAGCGGTCTGCGACGGTATCGCAATGGGACATATAGGCATGAAATATTCGCTTGTGACAAGAGACCTGATTGCCGATTCCACTGAGTGTATGGCGACGGCGCATCAGTTCGACGCTCTTGTAATGGTGCCTAACTGTGATAAAAATGTGCCGGGACTTTTAATGGCGGCGGCAAGAATTAATGTGCCTACTGTATTTGTCAGCGGAGGTCCGATGCTTGCGGGTCATGTCGGCGGAGGCAAGAGAAGCCTTTCGTCAATGTTTGAGGCTGTCGGTTCATACGCGGCGGGAACTATGACAGAAGAGCAGGTAAGAGAATATGAGGAAAAGGTATGTCCTACCTGCGGATCATGCTCTGGTATGGATACAGCAAATTCCATGAACTGTCTTACAGAGGCGCTCGGCATGGGACTTCGCGGAAACGGAACTATACCTGCCGTTTACTCGGAGAGAATAAAGCTCGCAAAGCATGCCGGAATGGCTGTTATGGAGATGCTTAAAAAAGATATACGTCCAAGAGATATTATGACGAAGGATGCTATTTT
>CASFUI010000129.1 GCA_949297565.1 uncultured Eubacteriales bacterium | reverse complement strand
CTATTGTGACGCCTGACGGCAATAAGGCAAAGTGGGATTTTATAGAACACAGCGGTGCTGCGGCTGTTGTACCTGTTATGTCTGACGGGAAAATTCTTCTTGTACGCCAGTTCAGAAACGCTCTTGACAGAGAGACTCTTGAGATTCCTGCCGGAGGTATAAATTCAGGGGAGCCGCCGCTTGAGGCCGCCGCAAGGGAGCTGGAGGAGGAGACAGGCTATAAGAGCAGCAATTTAAAGCATCTTTTAAGCCTTGCCACAGCAGTTGCCTTCTGTAATGAGATAATAGAAATATATGTGGCCAAAGACCTCACAAAGACACAGCAGCATCTTGACGAGGATGAGTTTATTGATGTCGAGAGCTATACGCCTCAGGAGATAACAGAAATGATTTATTCGGGTAAAATTCAGGACTCAAAAACTATTGCGGCAGTTATGTCATATATCCACACCTGTGAACATATAAATAGCTGTAAATAAAACAATAAGGGCAAGCTGTGGGAAAAGAATTAATATTCAGGAGATACCGGTACATAATACTTATTTTTATAGGAATGCTGCTTGGCACGGCTCTGATTAATATTTTAATTAAGATGGGAGTCTCGACGATAGATTTTTTGGGAAGCGATTATCTTGCGGTATATGAGACTGTGACGGTGAGCGGCAGCATGGTTTGGAAATATGTTATAAAGGCACGGCTTAAGTGGTTTGTCTTTTTGGCTATGGGAGGTATTACAAAATTCAGCATACTGATTTTCTCGCTGTTTGTAATCGGAGTCGGAATAAGCAGCGGAGCGCTTATAAGCGCGTCGGTCACAAAATACGGAATGTGGGGAATTCTTGTGTTTGTGATTTCGATATTTCCGCAGTTTGTGCTATATGCCATATCCTTCGTAATTATTTTAAAAATGTTCGGAAATGACAGAGCGGTATTTAAAACCAAGCATAAGGTTATATTATTTTTTGCTGCTGCTGTAGCGCTTGTGGCAGGTACATATCTTGAAGCGGTAATTAATCCGATATTGCTGAGGAAACTCTATATACTGATGTATTAAAAGAGCTTAGCAGCGGATTTACGGGTGTATTTTAACAAATAAAAAAGCCTCTGAGGCAAGCCGATGAAGTTCATGTGATGACTTAAAGCGGCATGCTTCAGAGGTTTTTTATTTTGAAGTCTTTATACAAGCTCGGCTATTTCATAGAGAAGACGTTCGGAATCATCCCAGCCAAGACATGGGTCAGTTATTGATTTGCCGTAGATGCCGCCGCCTACATTCTGGCAGCCTGGCTCTATATAGCTCTCAATCATGACACCCTTAATTAATTTTTTTACATCAGAAGAGTGCTTCATGCTGTGAAGTATTTCTTTGGTAATTCTTATCTGTTCCTGATATATTTTGCCTGAGTTGCTGTGGTTTGCGTCGACTACACAGGCAGGATTTTTTAAATCCTTAGCGTTGTACATGTTTACAAGTCTGATTAAATCCTCATAGTGATAATTAGGAATATTCTGTCCGTGTTTGTTTACAGCGCCTCTCAGGATTGTGTGCGCTAGAGGATTTCCCGGAGTGGCAACCTCCCAGTTACGGTAAATAAATGTCTGTTTTGCCTGTGCAGCGATAACAGAGTTGAGCATTACCGAAAAATCTCCGCTGGTAGGATTTTTCATTCCGGCAGGTACATCCATTCCGCTCACAGTAAGTCTGTGCTGCTGGTCCTCGACAGAGCGTGCACCGACTGCGACATATGAGAGAACATCAGCCAAAAACCAGTAATTTTCCGGATACAGCATCTCATCGGCAGGCATGAGTTCAGTCTCATCCATAACGCGTATGTGCATTTTGCGGATGGCAATAAGGCCTGCAAGCAAATCAGGCTTTTTTTCAGGGTCAGGCTGGTGGAGCATTCCCTTGTAGCCTGTTCCGGTGGTTCGAGGCTTGTTGGTATATACGCGGGGAATGATAATCACCTTATCCTTGATTTTCTCCTGTACTTTTTTCAGGCGCAGAGTATAGTCGAGTACAGCGTCCTCGTTATCTGCCGAACATGGTCCTATAATTGCAAGAAATTTATCTGATTTTCCTGTTATTACGTCTGCTATCTCTTTATCGCGTTCTGCCTTTAACGCGGCAGTTTTTTCAGGCACAGGAAATTCCGCTTTTATTTCCGTTGGAGTGGGAAGCTTTCTTATAAATTCAAAACTCATTTTTACCTCATTTCTGCGATATTTTCGCTTTTGCATTTTAAAATACATTGAAGCGCAGGAATTCACAGCAGTTTCAACGTCTTAGATTTAATGCATAAAAAATATATAGCTTTCAGATTATAATATAAACAGCGCCAAAAGTAAACCCGCGCATGTAAACATTACATTGAAAAACCAAGTATCCAAGTATCATAGAAGCGATTTATATTTGCCCGCTGTAAATATTCGCTTGTTATGGAAACAAAAAGATTGTAATATAGGCTTATAGAAAAGTCGGAGCATGGAGGCAGAAATGAGAAAAATCAACAGAGTTATTTGGATTGTACTTGACAGTGTTGGTGTGGGAGAACTTCCCGACGCCGCGCGTTTCGGTGATGAGGGGAGCAATACGCTTTGCAATACTGCAAAGGCTGTCGGGTCTCTTCATATACCTAATTTAATTAAGCTGGGGCTGGGAAATATTGATGGTGTACAGGGCATCGGAAAGTGTGATGAGCCGGAAGGCTGTTACGGAAGACTGGCAGAGATTTCAAACGGAAAAGACACGACGATAGGGCATTGGGAAATGACCGGAATTTATACGCCCGAGCCGTTTCCTGTATATCCGGACGGGTTTCCTGATGAAATAATTGATGAGTTTGTTTTGAGGACAGGTGTTCCCGGAGTTCTTGCAAATATACCTGCGTCAGGGACTGAAATTATCGCGGAGCTTGGAGATGAACATGTCAGAACGGGAAAGCCTATAATTTATACATCGGCAGATTCGGTGTTTCAGGTGGCGGCTCATGAGGAGGTTATCCCTGTCGACAGGCTGTATGAGATGTGTGAGACAGCGAGGGAGCTTCTCACAGGAAAAAATGCTGTCGCAAGAGTGATTGCAAGACCGTTTACTGGGGAGAGCGGAGCTTATGTTAGAACTGCAAACAGGCGCGATTTTTCGCTCAAGCCTTCCTCAGAAAATATTTTGTGCTATGTAAAAGAGGCGGGCATGGATGTAGTGGGCGTCGGAAAGATTGAGGATATTTTTGCGGGAGTGGGAATTACAGAGGCTGTTCACACGAAAAATAACCAGCACGGTATTGATGTCACGCTTGAATATATGAAAAAGCCTGTTAAGGGAATAATTTATACAAATCTTGTGGAGTTTGACTCGATGTGGGGACATCGGAACGATTTTAAAGGCTACGCAAAGGGGCTGGAAGAATTTGACGCAAGGCTTCCGGAAATTATGTCGTCTCTTAACGAGGATGACTGCCTCATAATAACTGCTGACCACGGATGCGACCCTACAACTCCGAGCACGGATCATTCAAGGGAATATGTTCCGCTTATTATGTCTGGAAGACGTTTAAGGAGAGGTGTGAATCTGGGAACAGGAAAAACATTCGCAGATATAGCGTCTACAATCGCAGATATGCTTGAGGTAAAGCAGGTGTCTGTGGGGACGAGCAGGTTAAACGAAATAATATAAATAAACTGGCTATTTGTTTCTGAGCGAAAACAAATAGCTCTGATGGCAGATGAGAAACCGCCTGCGCGGATTTCTCATCGCCTCTTCGCGACAAGTCGCTCAGAAATGAGGATTATTATGGCGATGAGAATGTATGATTTGATTTTAAAAAAAAGAAACGGTGGAAGTCTCTCTAAAGAAGAGATAGAATATTTTGTAAACGGATATACACGCGGTGAAATTCCTGATTATCAGGTATCGGCGCTGATGATGGCGATTTATTTTCAGAAGATGACAGATGATGAGACGCTTGATTTGACACTGGCTATGGCAGACAGCGGAGATAAACTGGATTTGTCTGAAATTAAAGGTATTAAAGCTGATAAACACAGTACGGGAGGCGTAGGGGACAAGACCTCTCTTGTGCTGGCGCCTATGATTGCGGCTCTTGGCCTGAAAATGGCAAAGATGAGCGGAAGGGGGCTTGGACATACAGGCGGTACTATAGATAAGCTTGAGAGCTTTCCGGGTTTTAGAACGGCTCTGTCTGAAGATGAGTTTATAAGAAATGTATCTGAAGTCGGTATGGCTATCACCGGGCAGACAGGCAATCTGGCTCCTGCTGATAAAAAGATGTATGCTCTCAGAGATGTCACAGCGACAGTTGACAATATCTCG
>CASFUI010000128.1 GCA_949297565.1 uncultured Eubacteriales bacterium | reverse complement strand
GCGCTTTGCGACAGCTCGATAATTCCGTCTATATCTATGCTCTGCTCCATTACATTTGAGAGATAAGACAGCCTCTCATTAAAATCAGCTATCTCATCGGCACCTATAAGTCCGAGATGCCTGCTGTCAATATGGAACTTTTCGTCAGACTCAAGATAGCCGAGAGGTTTTATTCCCAGCTTCAGCGCCGCATTTTTTACATCATTGTACAGCCTTCCAGGAAGCTGATTAAAAATCACTCCGGCTATATGACTGTCCTTTTTTAAATTTACAAATCCATTTATTACCGCCTCGACAGAAGCGCCCATTCCTCGGCAATTCACCACTAAAACAACGGGTGTTCCTGTGATTTCGGCAATTTCATATGCGCTTCCTCTGCCTGAAAAACCAATGCCGTCGTAGTAACCCATAACTCCTTCAATCACAGAAATATCATACAGATTTTCATTTATACCAGTCAGATGTTTAAGCGTATCGGCATCACAAAACCAACTGTCAAGATTACCTGTCGGAATACCGAGAACTTTTCTGTGAAACATCGGGTCAATATAATCGGGACCGCATTTAAAAGCGCGCACACGAAGCCTTCTCTCCAGAAGACATTTAAGCACACCGCAGATAATTGTAGTCTTTCCGCATCCGCTGTGCGTTCCGGCAATCATTATTCTGCCGTGGCTTCCCAATACTTTATTCATAAAAATCCACCTCCGAAATATCCCCGCGTTTTAAGTTCCTGTTTCCTCGAGCATTTGCTTAATATGCCTTATCTCATTGTCAGCAGGTTTGCAGAAAATAATTTTATCTGTTTTTTTCGCATACTCAAGCAGCTCCGCCATTTTTAAATTTGTGTCTCCTATAGGGCACTCTGTATCTATTACATATGAGACATCGTCAATCAGCTCACACGCCCGCTCAAATGCCTTATCCGAGAACGCCATAAACGCTTTTTCTGACGCCACCTCCGCCGCAAGCTCCTTTGCGACCTGGTACTCACAGTCGTTTTCCGCCAAAATCCCGGCTGAAAACGGTATTCCAAAATGCTGAAGCCTGCGGTACACACTCACACCTCTTCCGGATCCTCCTGCCACAAATACCTTTGGCGCTCCATCAGGTCTTTGAAGCTCTGTACAGCCGAACAGACAATTATAGCTACCGCTTTTTATGCCGTACAATTCCCTTATAATATCATCAGTAAATATCTCTGACGGCGTTCCGCATATAAGCCTTCCGTCTGCGCGGACGCACATAACAATGTCTGAAATCCTGTTTGCAAGCTCTATCTCATGCAGCGATAAAATCACGGTTACATTCTCCTTCACTGCCATTTTCTGAAGAATGTCAAGCAGTTCGATTTTGTGGCGTATATCGAGAAACGACGTGGGCTCGTCCAGCACGATGACCTGCGGCTTCTGACAGATTGCGCGCGCAAGCATTATCCTCTGCCTCTGCCCATCGCTTATCTGAGAAAAATCCTTATCCGCTATATCGAGCGCTGAAACGCTTTCAAGCGCCTCATCAACTATTCTCTCATCCTCTTTTGTAAGCCTGCCGAAATAATTCGTGTACGGGTAACGCCCCATCGCAACTATATCACGGCATGAGAGCAGCTCTGTATTTACTCTTTCCGTCAGCACCACAGACATCTGCTTTGCAAACTCCCTGCTGCCGTAATTTTGAATATCTTTGCCGTCAAGCATAACCGCTCCGCCAATAGGTGTCATCTCACGTATAATATTTTTTAATATAGTTGATTTGCCTGAGCCGTTTGGCCCGATAAGCGTTAAAATCTGCCCCTTATATATGCCCAGTTCTATATCCTTTAGCAGAGGCTTGCCGTGATACCCGACAGACAATTTATCCGTCCGGAAATAAAATTGTTCTTCTCTTTGCATATATCCTCCCGTATGTTTACATTTCAAATACTAGACACGGTTTTTTCGGCTGAGCATAAGCCATATTACAACAGGCGCGCCGAAAACAGCCGTCACAGTTCCGATTGAGAGTTCTGAAGGCGAAAAAACAGTCCTCGCCACCAAATCACAAAACATACAGAAAACCGAGCCGCTCAAAAAAATTGCAGGCATTATAACGCCCGGTTTCGCCGTCTTCATCATCATTCTCGTTATATGAGGAACAGCTATCCCGACAAAAGAAACGGGTCCCGCAAGCGCGGTAACACATGCGGACAGAATACTTGAGAGAACAATAATACACACCCTGAAAAATTTTATCGGAATACCCATACTCTTCGCGTAGCCCTCTCCGAGAAGATATGCTCCTATGGGCTTGGCAAACAAAAATGCAGCCAAAGCAGCAGGAAATACAATAACTGCGGAAAGCCTGACCGTACTCCATGAGCTGCCTGAAAAGCTGCCCATTGCCCAGTGCGTGAGATTGGCAATATCAGAATCATTTGCAAATGTAATGCACAGGTCAGTCACGGCAGAACATATATAACTTATCATAATTCCTATCACCAAAAGCGTAGACATGCTTTTAACCTTCCCCGCAAATAAAAGCACATACAAAAGCGACAGCACAGAGCCGATAAAAGCTGCCGCCACCTGAGCCCACATTGGCATTGACGGAATATATCTCAAAAGAAAAATCATTGTTATAGCCAGAAACATTTTTGCGCCGGACGAAATTCCAAGCACAAACGGCCCGGCGATAGGATTTCTGAAAAATGTCTGCAGCAAAAAACCTGACAGTGCAAGAGCACCGCCAAGTATTGCCGCAGAAAGCAGCCTCGGAAGTCTTATTTTCCAGATAATGTTGTATTCCGCCGCACCGGACTCAGCCCCACAAAAAATAATTCTGAGAATTCTGCCAAAAGATATATTAACATTTCCCGTGTTTATATTCATGAAAACTGCCAGAACAAATAAACCTGCCAGCAGCAGGTATACAATCTGATAGCGAAATACCTTTTTCATTACCGCTCCTCTCCCAAAGCTTAATTTAAAAATATTATTTAAGTTTGATTAAATATGTCAGCTCATCCACGCTGTCATCAGCCGTCATCATTTTATTGATGTCATTTATCATGCTTCCTATTGTATCGGAAATCTGGAAGAAATCCGGTGTAGTGCACCACACATTTCCGTCCTCTACCGCCTTCAAATCAGACAGCACGCTGTTGTATGAGATTAAATCAGACAGCGCTGAAGGCTTGCCTCCCATGCTCCATATATAGATAATATAATCCGCGTCCTTTGCCCTGTCATAAAAACTTTCAATTTCCATAGCCTGCGTACCGGTCTTATCCGTATTCAAATCATCAAAAATGTAATCTCCTCCCGCAAGCTCTACCATTTTCGCAACATAATCTCCGGCGTTTCTCACATAAAGCTTTCCGCTTGAAGTGATATAAAATACAGCAACGGATTTTCCTGTCTTTTCAGCCTTTGAGAGTTCATTCACATATTCAGCCTGGGAACTGTAAACCTGAGCCGCAGCCTCCTCCTGATTGCAGAGAGCGGCATAGCATTTCGCCCACTCGACACGTCCAAGAGGGTGTTCCTCATAATTTGACTGGTCAAGAATATAAGTTATGCCGAGCTCCTTAAACTTCTCTGCGGTTTCCGGCGCGCTGGTAAGCATTGTTGAGTAAATGCACAGCTGCGGAGCAGCCGCAACTATATATTCATAATCCGGGGCCTTATAATCTCCCACATATGTAAGCTTATTGTCATCAAATGCCTTAACCACGTCATCTATATACCAGGAATCCCTGTCGCTTGTCACCAGCTTTATATTTTCAAGACAGCCGCTCGCATTCATCAGTGATACGACAGG
>CASFUI010000127.1 GCA_949297565.1 uncultured Eubacteriales bacterium | reverse complement strand
TGACAGCTTGAGACACAGATACGCGCATTCACTCAGCTTTGACGGTTTTTTTATTGCTGTCAGGAGCGCCATTTTATAGCGCACAATCGCCTCGTCATAGGTGTAAGCTCCCTCATGATGCGTATCCGAGCCGGCATATTTATTGCCTATTTCAGACATTATAACCTGTCTCTGCTTAGGCGTGACATTGTTAAACTCTCGCGCGACGGCAGCATACCCGCAGTGCGGACACATATAAATATCATATTTTATCGTGTCAACGCCCTGATACCTCGGTCTTAAATCATCATCCGTCCCCTGAAACCTTGCTTTTCCTGTCTTTACCTGCATCGCAGAAAACTCTTTACGGCATATAGGACATTCAATCTTTTTTTCAAAAATATAAGTGCTCTCTTCCGCTATATTATTAGTCATTTCACTCATTACAATTCATTCTCCGTTTTGGAATTTTAAGACAGCGCCGCCGTTATTCAGCGACTTATTTTTAACGGTATTATTTTGGAAGCTTAAACGAGCTCTTAAGCGATACTATCCTGTTGAAAACAGGTCTGCCCGCCTCGCTGTCTTTCATATCAGCGCAAAAATAACCGTTTCTCACAAACTGGAATTTATCTTCCTTTTCCGCTTTTATAAGCTCCGGCTCTACATAACAGTTTTTTATAACCGTAAGAGAATTAGGATTTACATTGATTGAGCCGTCCTCCTCATTGTATACTCCCTTTTCTTCATCTACAATATTTTCATAGAGACGAACTTCCACCTGCTTCCCCTCAGTAGCGGATACCCAGTGAATAGTTCCCTTTACCTTGCGTCCCTCAAAGTTGCCGCCCCTCGTCTGCGGGTCATAAGTACAGTGTATTTCGGTTACATTCCCGTTTTCATCAGTCTTGTAACCAACGCAGGTAACAAAATACGCATTCATAAGACGCACTTCGTTTCCCGGAAACATTCTGAAATACTTTTTAGGCGGCTCTATCATAAAGTCATCTCTCTCAATATAAAGCTCCCTTGTAAACGGAACTTTTCTCGTTCCGAGCTCCGGATTTTCCTGATTATTCGGGACCTCCATATACTCAACCTGACCCTCGGGATAATTGTCAATAATAACCTTTACAGGATTTATAACCGCCATCATACGGCGCGCCTTAAGCTTTAAATCTTCTCGTATACAGTACTCAAGCATAGGATATTCAACCGCACCCTGGCTCTTTGTAACACCGACAAGCTCGACAAACATCTTTATCGATTCAGGCGTGAAGCCTCTTCTCCTGAGGGCGGCTATTGAAACAAGTCTAGGGTCATCCCAGCCGTCAACAATCCCCTCCTCGACAAGTTTTTTAATATATCTTTTTCCTGTGACAACATTGTTGAGATACAATTTTGCAAATTCTATCTGCTTTGGAGGATTCTCATACTCAAGCTCTCTTACAACCCAGTCATAGAGCGGTCTGTGATCCTCAAACTCAAGCGTGCAGATTGAGTGTGAAACCCCCTCAATTGCGTCTTCTATCGGATGCGCGAAATCATACATAGGGTAAATACACCATTTATCGCCTGTCCTGTGGTGCGGTATATGCGCAACTCTGTACAGAATAGGGTCTCTCATGTTGATATTCGGTGACGCCATATCAATCTTTGCGCGAAGCACCTTCTCCCCATCCCCGTAAACTCCGTTTTTCATATTCTCGAAAAGCTCAAGGTTTTCCTCTACCGAGCGGTTTCTGTAAGGACTCTCTTTCCCCGGCTCAGTGAGCGTGCCCCGGTACTCCCTTATCTGTTCCGGAGTCAAATCGCACACATATGCCTTACCTTTTCGTATAAGCTTAACCGCAGCCTCGTACATCTCGTCAAAATAGCCTGACGCGAAAAGCACATCTCCGTGCCACCTTGCTCCCAGCCATTCAACGTCCTGTTTAATGGAATCGACAAATTCTTCTTTTTCCTTCGTTGGATTTGTGTCATCAAATCTCATGTTAAACTGTCCGTTATACTCCACAGCCAGTCCGTAATTTAATAATATTGACTTTGCATGTCCTATATGCAGATAACCGTTAGGCTCCGGCGGAAATCTTGTGACAACTTTTTTACAGTGCCCCTCTGCTATATCCTTGTCTATAATCTGTTCAATAAAATTTTTTGAAACAGCTTCATTTTCCATTTGATTTTTCCTCCTAAACGCTACGTTGTTAAAGTATAAAACATTTTAGAATGCGTTGCAAACAATTATAAACTGACAATTAGATTATACATCTCTTCAACTGACTCCCTGATTTTCTTTCCGTTCTGATTAAATGTAATATCCGCATACTTGCGGTAAAGATTTTTTCTGTCAGCAAATATTTCTTCCACGCTTGTCTTTCCGTTTGACACTACTCCCCGCTCCTTAAGGCTGCCGACGCGCTCCTCAAGCTCGCTCTCGGAAACCTCAAGGTATATTACAGTTCCTGTCCTCTTAAAATGCTCCATAGCCTCGCTTCCGTATACAGCGCTGCCCCCTGTCGCAATGACCGTGTGCTCCGCCTCAATGCCGCGGTTTACGTCATTCTCAAGCTTGATAAAGCCGGCGTCACCATACTCCTCAATAAGTCTCTCAAGCGTCTTGCCGTATTTCTCCTGAATTAAAAGGTCAGAATCTATAAATTTATATCCCAGCTTTTTAGCCAGAACAACTCCCAGCGTGCTCTTGCCGCTTCCGGGCATTCCGATAAGTATAATATTTTTCACACCAATCCTCATTTCTGAGCGACTTGTCGCGAAGAGGCGATGAGAAATCCGCGCAAGCGGTTTCTCATCTGCCATCAGGGCTATTTGCTTTCGCTCAGAAACAAATAGCCGTGTGAAAAATCAGCGCATCAGCGTGATTTTTCACACTTGCCTCCTATCCCGAAGCATTTCGGCTTAAAGCATAGCCTTGAGCTCGTCCACGCTGAAATTATAAGCCGTATTGCAGAAATGACACTTGACTTCTATCGGCTTATTCTCCTCTATCATCTTTTCAAGTTCTTCTTTTCCTATACTTATAACTGCTTTGGCAACTCTCTCCTTTGAGCAGTTGCAGTAAAATTGAGTTTCTGTTTTGTCAAGGATTTCAAGCCCCATATCACCGAGAATATGCGAAAGAATTTCCTCCGGCGTCATCCCCTGCTCCAAGAGCTCTGTCACGGACTTCACCTCGCCTATACGCTTTTCAAGCTCCGCGACCGTCTCCTCCTTCGCATCCGGCATAAGCTGAACAATAAATCCTCCTGCCTGCGCGACAGTATTGTCCTTATTCATAAGGACTCCGAGACCTACTGACGACGGCACCTGCTCACTCGTAGCAAAATAATATGTCAAATCATCGCCTATCTCGCTTGTCACAAGAATTGTATCGCCCACATAAGGCTCTCTCAGTCCTATATCTTTTATAACACTCAAAACGCCAATACCCAAAGCCCCGGCAATATCAAGCTTTCCGTCCTTTAATGGAAGCATAACGCCCGGATTGCTCACAAATCCCTTAACACGCCCGCGCGCATCCGCCGTCACTGTCATTGTGCCTATAGGACCGTTTCCCTTAATCTGTATAGTGACAATATCAGAGTCATTTTTCATCATTGTACCCATCATTGCCCCGGCTGTGAGCAGACGCCCCAGCGCTACCGTGGCAATAGGGCTCATCTCATGGCGCTGTCTTGCCGTCTCAACCACATCTTTTGCAGTTGCGGCAAACACCCGTATCTGTCCATCTGCCGCAATTCCTCTTACAATATAATCTTTCATTCCTTCACTCTTAACTCCTCTTAAATATATAATATAGCCTCTCGCTTTCCTGCTTTGGCTCGTCATGAGTAAACGCATCGTATACCGCAATGCTTTTCAGTCCCGCTCGCCGTGCCGCTAAAAGCACTTCCTCCCGGGTAAATCCGTGCTGACAGTGATTCTCCTCGTACCTGTCGAAACTCCCCTCATCATTTAAGACAAACACAGCCAGATTATAGATATTGTTGCAGGTTTCTCCGTCAAAGCTGTTATCCCATATAAAAGCGGATTCATCCCGATTTTCGGCATATGTGTTGTCGCTTAACACATCTCTGAAAAAGTGGATTGTCTTTAAATCAAATATAAACACACCGTTTTCAGAAAGTCCGTTTTTTACGCAGGAAAATACAGACTCCAAGTCATCTGTATTAGTTATATAGTTCATTGAATCACCTATGCTCACCATAGCCTCCGCCTCATACGGCAGCGCAAAATCCCTCATATCCTGATGGCTGTATACAATCTGCTGCTCACTGTCATATGTTTTCTCGGACGCAATCATCAGCATATCCTCAGACAAGTCTATTCCTATGCAGTCATAACCTTCCCTGTCAAGCAGCCTTGTAACTGTTCCCGTACCGCAGCCAAGCTCGACAACCGTCATTGGCGCCGTTACTCCCTGCTCCTTTAACAGCTCTATCAGATATCTGCCCCACTCTTCATATGGAATATTATCCATATATTCATCATAAACATATGCAAAGCCAGTGTACGCTTCCATAGTACTCCTCATTTCCGGCGCGCTGCGCTGTCATCACGCTTATGACAGCCCGTTGCCCTTAATCTATCTATATAATGTAACAAGATTTTGTAAAAAAAGCAATGTATAAAAAAACACAATTTACAGCGCATTTTATAATACATTTTTTAACGCTGTTTTTGAGGTCTCCGATTGAGAAATAAGCCCGGCAGCTTATTTTTCAGACGGCTTTTGGTTGAATTGACGGCTCATATGCTCTATACTAAAACATATATGAATTTCAAACTCAGATATAACAGCTTAAATATTACCAAGGGACAAATTAATGAAACTTACCAGACCTCAGATTAATATACACGATCATTATTTTCAGTTCTTTATACTGATTTTGATTTTTACAATTTTTTCGGTATCCGCCTGTATAAGGCTCTCGATATTCTCCGGCTTTTCGCCAGTAGAATGCAGCTCCTCAGAGGATATGGATTCTCATTATGACGCGGGAGATAAATATTTGAAAATCTCAGCAGAAAAGCTCTACTATACAGGTTATGACTATCTTGTACGCAACAGCGTAAAGGGGCACTATTATTACTCTCTCGAGAACGAAAAATGCACAATATACCTTATTTCGTGCGATTACCTTAACAACGCGGGCAAGCCGCCTCTTACGCTCGAAAATATCTCTCTGAATGCAGCGCTTAAAAAAAATGACCCATACCTTAAACCGCTGCTCGAATATATGGCTGCGGACTTAAACTGGAATTATTCGGGTCTTTCGGCTCATACCGGCACAGTTGTGGTAAGCGAATACCATTACAGCCTCCCGCTGTATATAACTATTGCGCTGACGGCAATTTTAGGAATAATCGCAACCATAATTTCAGCCGTGTATATTGTCATCAAATCCAAGCCTTCTAAGATAACTGACAAAAAATCAGCACAGAATTTCATAAAAAATAAAACTTGACAGAATTTTAAAAATCTGATATTTAAAAAATATCGTGTGGCTTAAAAAGGGCGTAAAACCAGATTACTGGTTTTACGTCCTTTTTTATTTGGGCAGACAGCGATAATCAGCAGTACACGCTGAAGAAATGGAGGACAGTAATGGAAGCAACACAAAAAAATAAAATGGCGAGGGCGCCTATCAAAAAGCTCTTCTGGAAAATGGGACTGCCAATGATTGTATCAATGGTTTTACAGGCGTTATACAATGTTGTCGACAGCATCTTTGTAACTAATATGGGCGAAAAGGGAGCCATCGCAAACCAGGCACTAACATTGGCATTTCCCATACAGATACTTATTATTGCCGTGGGCGTAGGAACGGGTGTAGGATTAAACGCTCTCTTGTCAAAAAGCTTAGGCGAAAAAAATCATGAAAAAGTAAATAAAGCGGCAGGAAACGGAATTTTCCTGAGTATATGCATATTCCTGGTGTTTTTCATATTCGGCGCTTTTGGCTCTGAGGCGTTTATCTCACTTTTTGCCGGAGGAAACACTGAAGTTATAGAAATGGGAACTACCTATTTAAAAATCTGCTGCTGCTTTTCTCTCGGCGCAATCGGCTATACCGTTTATGAAAGATTTCTTCAGTCAACGGGAAGAACGATGTTATCTACCATCGCGCAGATTTCGGGAGCGCTCACAAACATTATTCTCGATTATGTATTTATCTTCCCGTTGAAAATGGGCGTCGCCGGCGCCGCATGGGCTACGATTATAGGACAGTTTGTGTCACTGTTTGTGGCAATGGCATTTCATTACACAAAAAATAAAGAAATAAACGGCAGCTTAAAATATATCAGACCTGAAACAGGCTTAATAAAACAGATTTACAGTATAGGTATATCAGCCGCAATTATGCAGGCTCTCCTGTCAGTTATGATGGCGGGAATGAATGCTATTTTAGGTTTATCTAAGGCTGACCCGGCAATACTTGTCGGCTCATTCGGTATTTACTATAAAATTCAGCAGATAGCGTTGTTCTCTGCATTCGGATTGTCTAACACTATAATCTCTCTATTATCATTTAACTACGGGATGAAAAATAAAGACAGAATAAACGACTGCATTAAATACGGCATTATGGATACCTTAATAGTCACGTTAATTTTAACAGTATTTTTTGAAATTTTCGCGCACCCGCTATCAGGTCTTTTTGCCCTTACGGGCGGCTCTTCCACAGAGATTATAGATGTTTGTACCACAGCATTAAGAATTGCAAGCATCGGATATATTTTCATGGGATTTTCTATCGCCGTTCAGGGAATATTGCAGTCCTTCGGCTACGCCGCAAAACCGTTATTTATATCGCTGCTCAGATTAGTTATATTCGTATTTCCGACAGCCTATATATTTACGCTGTCCGATAGTGTTGTAAGTACAGTGTGGTGGACATTTCCGATAGCCGAAATTCTGACATTTATTATTTCAATTTTCATATTAAAACAGACATACAGAGAAAAGGTTGCAGCAATAGACAATTCTTTCTCAACGCAAAAATTAGTCATATCGATTTCCCGCCAGCACGGTACAGGCGGAAAAGAGATTGCAAGAAAAACAGCCCGGAGACTTGGTATAAATTTCTATGACAAAGAGGGTATTAAAAAATTTGCAGTCGAAAACCTATTGACTGAAGATAAATACAGCGATGATGAATTATATAAATTTTATCTGTCTCTGGATGCCGAAAAGGATTCTATTATAAAGCAGTCCGAGACAATAAAATTAATTGCCGAAAAAGAGAACTGCGTAATTGTGGGCAGAAGTACAGACTACGTCTTAAGGGATGCCCCTAATTTAATAAGGGTGTTTTTATATGCGCCAATGGAATACAGAATTAATAAAATAATGGAAATGTACAGCGACACATATAACGAAGCCAAACGGCATATACTTCAGTCCGACAAATCAAGAGCCGCATATTATGAGGTTATTTCAAATAAAATATGGGGAGATAAAGACAATTATGATTTATGTATTGACTGCTCAATCGGAGACGAAAAGGTTATAAATACTATCTGCTCATATGTAAAAGAAAATT
>CASFUI010000126.1 GCA_949297565.1 uncultured Eubacteriales bacterium | reverse complement strand
TTTAAATCCTCTATGCTTTTGTTGTATGCAGCCTCATAGTCATACTCGATGTAATTCATTCCCCGTCTCATGCCTTACCCCTTTTTCGCAGAGTTGTTAATATTTATTACAAGCCCGAAAAACAGTTATTTTGTGCCTCTTTTATGCTGTTTATGTAATAAATAAATGTTTGGTAAACTCCGTGTTTTAATTTTTTGAGAGGAGACGGCGCTCCTCTCATTTTTTTGTGATATATATTTAAGATGCTTATAAAAGCTGGGCGTTCTGCCGCCTGTCTATGTCGAACTTAAGCTGTCCTCCCGGCTCTTCCCTTATCTTTTTTATGTATCCGTTTTCCGCTTTCTGCCTTTGCGTCTCGCAGTCGCAGCGCTCCCCGGGGTCGAGGTGCGAGCCGCATCGCGGGCATATGTGAAAATACATTTGCATTTTCCTCCTGATTGTGTTATCTTTTTATTGTAATTTTTAATTTTTTACCCCCTTGACCGGCTTTTTGGCCGGTCTTTTTTATTGTCTTATTATCCTTACAATCCTTCCATCGTTTATCTCATAACGGTATCCTTCTGCTTTGCTAAACGCGTATAGGCCTGTAAGCGTCATCTCGTTGATGTCTGATGTGTAATGCCCCTGTTTTATAGTGCAGAGCTGACGTCTCCTGCCTGTTGCTTTTCTTATTAAATTTTTGATTTTCATATAACCTCCTATCTTGTGAGCATCTTCTGCCGCTCTTTTTCAAATTTCTCTGTATCAAATAAAATTGTGCTTTTTTTGCTCTGGCTCTGTCTTGTTGCGTATTTTTGACCTCTGCGGTGTGCCATTTGTCTTAAATAGCCATCTGTAAATCCAAGCTCTTTAAGCTCCTGTATTGTCATTATAGGCTTCGGGTATTGCATTTCTTTCACCTCGCATTCTTTAATTATCAGGCAACTTTAATTGATATGAGAGAGGCTGTCTGTCATCCCGTTTTCTCTCATATTTTATTCTCCGCATTGCATCACCAATTATTTTTCTTTCTTTTTTATTCAAGCCCACGGATTTGATTTTCAATCCCTGTTCTACCTGAATACCTCTGATTTTCATTTTTAAATCACCTCCTCCGCTTCTATATAATTACTGATTTTTACTTTCCTTTTGCCACTATTCGTGACATCATTAATCAAAAAAAATAGACTGAACAGTCTTTCCATAGTAATTCGCCAATTTAACCTTGATAGAGTCTCTCGGAATTCGTTCTCCACATTCATACATTGATAATGCTGAGCTGCTTATTCCCACGGCTTTCGCCACCTCTGATTGTGGCTTATTTCCTCGCAGCATTATTAATCTTTCACCTATTTTTGTTTGCAATTTATTACTCCTTTCTACGTCACAGTTTGTGGCTTATGTATAATATATCATTTGCCACATAATGTGTCAACACATTTTGTAGAATTTATCTTGATTTTTCCACGAAACGTGATATTATTTATATATGCTAATAAAGGAGTTTATGTATATGGGTGATTTTCCTAATGTTTTTAGAAGAATAAGGGAGCAGAGTGGATTGACTCAGCAGCAAATGGCAGACAAGCTAGGCATTTCCCGAAGTGCAATAGGAATGTATGAAAAGGGGGAACGGGAGCCTAATTTTGAAACGCTAGAATTAATAGCAGACACGTTTAATGTAGATATGAATTATCTGCTAGGGAAAAAACCTACTACAGAAGTAATTCCAGATAACTACTATCTCAACGACGATGCTCGTGACATGGCTCAGTTCTTATATGACAATCCTGATTACAAAGTTCTATTCGACGCATCAAGAAAGGTTAAAAAAGAGGATATTGAATTTGTCAAACAGATGTTAGACAGGTTCAATAGAGAATAATTGCATATGGGAAAGGGGGACGAGCATGGAAACAACCGTAATATATGCAGATATGCCTACTACCATTAAGGCATACACAGTAATTAACAGCGATAATACATACACAATAGTGTTGAACTCTCGGTTGAACAGAGAGCAGCATCTTCTGTCATACTATCATGAAATGAAGCACATTGAAAATAACGACTACGATAAAAAATGTGATGTAAATATTATTGAATTTGAAGCACATAGTTAAATACAAGGGGGATATTCAAATGAATACTAATTCTGATAAAACGCTAAAAACTTTAATGTGGATATTGCTGATATTTTTTCCGCCCGTTGGGCTTTTTATTATGTGGTTGAAGCAGGATGAAATAGGCTTCAGCAAAAATAAAAAAATAATTATGACTGCTATTTTCAGCGTTTATACTGTAATTTTATTTATAGCAGTTATAAATCAAAATCCTGAAGACGTTGCATCAAACAATATTTCTAATGTGCAGGCTACATATTACAGTGACAGCGAAACTGCTTCTCCAGATAATGAAGCAACGCAGCCTGAAACTATAGGACAAAACTTGCAAACGACTATCAGCGCGGAGACTACATTTGTTTTGAACAATTCAACCAAAAAATATCATAAACAGACATGTTCTGAGGTTGAGAGAATAAAAGAAGAAAATAAGTCATATTACACTGGAACATCTGACGAAATTGAGAACATGGGATATTCTCCATGCAGAAAATGCAACCCATAATTAATTATAATGATAAATAATAAACGCCTCCTGTGCTGGTAACACAAGAGGCATTTAACCGATACTTACATAAGCGGTGCTTACGATATAATATCGCCTTCGACAAGCCATATTATATCACCAACAGCGCCACTTATGCAAGTAGGCGCTACTTTTGCGCCCTAAATTGAGTTGCGCCGGTGCAACTTTTAACTTTGTAATCGAATTTTTACAGGAAGGATGATTTTTATGGCTAAATACACTAAAAGGAAAGACGGACGATATTGTACACATATAGATACCGGAACATATGATGAAAATGGAAAACGTATACGAATCACTGTGTATGCAAGAAGTATTCGAGAACTTGAGGAAAAAATTGCCCTTGCCCGCTATAATGCGCTTTCTGGCACTTTTTTAAAAAATCCCAATATACCATTCATAGAGTATGCAAAAACATGGCTTAATACTAAGAAATCACTCTCAAACGCAACTTACAACGGTTATAAAAACATAATTTATAACCATTTTGATGCGATAGGTCATATTCCTGTATCAAAACTTGTCAAATCAGACATACAGGACTGCATCGCTGAGTTAAACGGACATTACGACCTGCAACAGCGCCTTAAAATTACTATAAACCAGATTCTTGACGCGGCAGTAGAAGATAATATTGCCACCAAAAACGTATGCAGCGGAGTAAAGCTTCCTCCTCGCAACACTCTTCAAAAAAAACGCGCGCTTACTCAAATTGAAATATCTGCAATCAAAAAATGTTCATTAACAGAAAAAGAACGTGCTTTTATAGACATATTATACTACACAGGAATGAGGCGGGGAGAGGTGCTTGCACTTACTGTATCAGATATTAACTTCAGCAAGAAAGAGATTACAGTTAATAAATCAGTTGCATTTATAGACAGCAATCAGCCTGTCATAAAACAACCAAAGACAAGAAACG
>CASFUI010000125.1 GCA_949297565.1 uncultured Eubacteriales bacterium | reverse complement strand
TTCTGTCTTGGCGTCAGAAAGAAGTATTTTTGCCTCCATTAATGTAGCTGTATAATTCCCTGTTTTAAACAGGTCATCCTTGCCGAAGCCTGTTGAAATATAAATAAGCTTTCCGTTAAAAAACCGTATATAACCGAATATTAACAGTGCTGCCACAGCCGTGATAAGCAGCGCGATAAGTCTCATTTTTCTTTGCTTTCTCAAAATATGCCTCCGATTTTTAATGATTTTAATTATTTTTATCTGAATATGCCGTATTTAATTATGCCTGCCTAAAAATAAGCGGAGCACCATACTGTGGTATTCCGCCCCTTAACAGTCAAATATAATAACACGTTTGTAAAATTTTATCAATCTCCGCCGGGAAAAATGCCGGTTACAGGTTCTATCTCCTATAACCGGCAGCCGTCATGAAAGTATAACTCAATATGCTTAATTTATTTACAGAAACTCTTTATACTCAAAGTCAGCCCACCTCTCAGGCGAAATCTCTTTTCTTGTCACAAGACATTCCGGCTCAGGCGCCAGAACGTGTCTTGTTATCTCAAAAACGCCGCATGCGTCGCATAATATGCAATCCGCCTCACCAAACTGTGATTTTCTGGCGGCTCCCTTTTGGTAGAATGCCTCCGTCAGCTTTACAAAATCCTCGGAAATATGCGGCTGAAACGCGTTATAATGCTGACGCATATAAATCCCCTTGAGACTTCCGTCAGGCATAACCGTATAGAACAGCTTCGGCTTGTTCGACAGACGGTTTGGAACATTAAGCACCTCCTCGACACTGTGAATAAAAGTGTTTCGCTCATGCCCTACTCCGATAAGCAAAATTTTTCCGTTTACTGCACGAAGCCTGTCATAGCAGCCTCCGGGAGTACACGGCGTATTGCAGTATTCCTCACCCTCGATATATTCAGCCGCATTATTTCCGTAAGCCGCAACACTGTGAGTTGGATGAAGAGAGCGAACAACACCGTCTCTTTTTAAGAATAAATTTGTGAGTATACCAACACAGCTTTCAGAATTTTTTGAGTCAAATATCTGCCCCTCTTCTTTCATAAACGCCCACGTATGTGACGGCATCAAAACCAGCCCCTCGCTGAAATATGACATAAGCGCATCGAGAACAGTTTCCGCGCCTCCCTCAACATCGCCAACGGCTTTCATTGAAGAGTGCACAAGCACCGTATCGCTGCGCTTAAATCCCATAGCTTCAAGCTGTCTTTCAAGCATAGCCTTACTGTATTTCACATCTTCCTCCTTAAATTTTCCTAAATTCAAAAACTTGTATTTTTAATCAGGAGTCCCAAGATAACCACTAAAATCGCCAGTATCGTATTTATAAAAATAACAATCAGCATTACAATAAACCCTTTTTTATTCATCTGATGTCAAAACTCCTTTATAATCTAATCAATTTGTAACAAGTATATAACAAATTTTCAAAAATTCAATACTCGTCAATGCAGACGCGTTCTCCCAGAACGCTCTTTGCCACATATACCGTCATGTCCTGCCTGGTTGAATATGACCATTTATATAATGTCAGGCATCTCTTTTCGATTTCTATGCATGTAATGCCCGACAAAGAAACGCAGCTCCCTGTGTTGAAATACGGGGATGTCGGAGTTCCAACCATAGGATGATGTGTGTGTCCTGTAATAAGTATATTTTTATTTA
>CASFUI010000124.1 GCA_949297565.1 uncultured Eubacteriales bacterium | reverse complement strand
TACTGGTGGAAGGAATATGATACATATAAAGTCGGTACGGTTGCAAATTCTACCAGCACTATGCATAAAATTCACAGTAAGCCGTTTGAGCTTGAGGATTTCAGTACGGATTATATGAATAATGACAGTCTGGAATTAATGAAACAAAATATTGAATTTCTGGAAAAACAGCGCATAATGTATAATGAGACAAAGGATAAGGAATTTTGGTACAGCATTATACAGCTTCTGCCTGAAAGCTATAATCAGATGAGAACTTGCACATTCAGCTATGAGAACGCTGTTTCAATGTATTATTCAAGAAAGAATCACAAGCTTCAGGAATGGCATAAATTCTGTGACTGGGCTGAACAGCTTCCTTATTTCAGAGAGTTGTTTCTGCAGGAACAGGAAAATTAAAAATAATATGAAAGGGGAAAGTGCAATGCAGGTTTCTGCTCTGCACAGTAAGTGTTATGGAAGGAATGGGTATGATTATTGTTGCCGGAATTATACTGGTGGTATTGATACTGTTTTTCAGTTTTGTACCAATCGGTCTGTGGATTTCGGCTATGGCTGCAGGTGTTCATGTTGGCATATTCAGTCTTGTGGGAATGCGTCTTAGAAGAGTTGTTCCGGCAAGAATTATTCTTCCTCTCGTAAAGGCGACAAAGGCAGGACTTAAATTAAGCGCAAATCAGCTTGAGGCGCATTATCTTGCGGGAGGAAATGTAGACGGTGTCGTCAACGCTCTTATTGCTTCTGAGAGGGCCGGAATCGACCTCTCGTTTGAGAAGGCTGCCGCTATTGACCTTGCGGGAAGAAATGTGCTCGAAGCGGTACAGATGAGCGTTAATCCTAAGGTTATTGAGACTCCGAATATCTCGGCCGTGGCGAAGGACGGTATAGAGCTTCTTGTAAAGGCGAGAGTTACAGTGCGCACAAATCTTGAAAGACTTGTCGGCGGCGCGGGTGAGTCAACTATAATCGCAAGAATAGGCGAGGGTATAGTAACTACTGTGGGCTCTGCCGATACTCATAAGAGTGTGCTTGAAAATCCTGACGATATTTCAAAGCTTATTTTGGCTAAGGGTCTTGATGCGGGAACTGCTTTTGAAATTCTTTCAATAGATATTGCTGATGTTGATATAGGAAGAAATATAGGCGCAAATCTTCAGAGTCTTCAGGCTGAAGCAGATAAAAATATCGCTCAGGCAAAAGCTGAGGAGAGAAGAGCTATGGCTGTTGCAAGGGAGCAGGAGATGCGCGCGTACGTTGTAGAGGCGGAGGCAGAGGTGCCTAAGGCTCTTGCATATGCTTTGAGAGAGGGCAAAATGGGAATTATGGATTACTATGACCTGCAGAATATCAAAGCAGACACTAAAATGAGAGACAGCATAGCAAGTGATGAGATGACAAGGAATATAATTGAGGGCGGACATAATGAACAGTAGGAATGTTTTCGGAAATCTGGCATCGAGAGTAAACGCTTCTGTTTCGGACCTGGTTTCAAGTGTTGAAAATACTGAACAGTCTGATACTTTTCAGTGCATGGGCGCAATGCAGTATGAAGAGGAGATGAGGCAGCCTGAGAACATACCTGAAAAGAGCGAAGAGGCATCTAGGAATAATGAAAAAATTTCTTTATACAAAGCTTCATTGCCGGCAGATACCGTAAAGAAGTATGTCAGCCTCAAGGATGCCATGATTATACACGAAGTTCTTTCGGAGCCAGTATGCAAAAGAAGGCGAAGAAAGAGATAGTTGTATACATGCATTTTGTATATAATAATGCGTTTGATATATGTTAAAGATAAAAACCCCTGAGCAGATGAAGGTGATATTAAAAATTTCGTTTGCTCAGCGGGCTTTTTGGCGTGTATAAAAGAAATGAGAATTGATTTTTGCTGTTTAAATTAACAAAGCCGTCTTTATTAATTTACATAATCGGGGAGGAAATTTCAGTTGGAGTTGCTTAATATAATAAGACAGAAGGAGGCGGATTTCAGCAAGGGGCAGAAAAAGCTTGCTGAATATGTGCTTAATAATTATGAAAAAGCAGCGTTTTTAACGGCTCTTGAACTGGGACAGGCAGTCGGCGTCAGTGAATCGACAGTCGTGAGATTTGCGTCATGTATCGGTTTGAGTGGCTATCCTGAATTTCAGAGAAAGCTCGCCGATATGGTGCAGGAGAAAATACACTCTATTGAGAGAATTGAAATTGCGGGCGGCACTATGCCGCAGGAAAAAGTGCTGGATAATGTGATGAAGGCTGATTCTGATAAAATTATGCTGACACTTGAAGCTATTGACAGAAACGCGTTTGGTGTCGCGGTTGAGGATATTTTAAGCGCAGAAAATGTATATGTTGTCGGAGTACGGAGCTGCGCGCCGCTGGCATTGTTTCTGGGATATTATTTAAAGCTTGTGAGGAAAGGCGTTATTCAGGTTGTGAGTACTAACACAAGCGAGATATTTGAGCAGATGATACATGTTTCGGCAAAGGATGTTGTAATAGGAATAAGCTTTCCGAGGTATTCAATGAAGACTCTCAAGGCTATGGAATTTGCAAACGACAGAAATGCCAAAGTTATCACAATTACTGACAGCAAGCATTCGCCTATGAATATGTATTCCTCCTGCAATCTGTTTGCCAGAAGCGATATGGCATCGATAGTAGATTCGCTTGTTGCTCCTCTGAGTGTTATTAACGCGCTTATTGTTGCCTGCTGTCTGAAGTGCAATGAGGAGGTTATACATAACCTTGAGGAGCTGGAGGGGGTGCTTTATAACTATCAGTTCGGCGACGGCGATGAGATTAATCTTCTTGATGAAAATGTTTTGAGTGAATTAAAGAAAATGTCTGGAGTATAGATGAGTAATGTGATTGTTGCAGGCGGCGGTGCCGCGGGTATGATGGCGGCCGTCTTGGCTGCAAAGAACGGGCATAAAACCGTTCTGCTTGAAAAAAACGAAAAGCTTGGAAAGAAACTTTTTATTACCGGAAAGGGCAGATGTAATTTCACAAATGCCGGAACTTTGGAGGATTTGATGAACAGCATTGTCACAAATAAAAAGTTTATGTACAGTGCATTAAACGGCTTTTCAAACTATGATGCGATGGGATTTTTCGGAGAGCTTGGGCTTGAGTTTAAGATTGAGAGAGGAGACAGGGTGTTTCCCGTATCGGATCACTCGTCTGACGTAATAAGGGCGCTGAGCCGTGAACTAAATCGTCTCGGTGTTGATGTAAGACTTAACACAAGGGTTTTATCAGTTAATACAAAAGAAATTATTTCGAGTGACGGAGATTCAAAAAAACACAGAATTTTCGAGAGCGTCGCCGTTGAAAATGAGGCGGGCAGAAAAGAAACTGTCACGGGCGATGCCTTGATTATCGCGACCGGCGGCAATTCTTATCAGAGCACCGGCTCGACAGGGGACGGATACCGTTTTGCCAGGAGTCTCGGG
>CASFUI010000123.1 GCA_949297565.1 uncultured Eubacteriales bacterium | reverse complement strand
GTCATATACACGTCCACCGCTCTCGGAGCCGTGTTTGAATCCGCATCCCAGAACTCGTCCATAAGCTGTGTTCTGGTAAAGGTTTTTTTCGGATATGACAGAAGCTTGTAGAGAATATTAAATTCCCTCATAGTCAGCGGAATTTCATTCTCTCCCAAAACCGCAGTGCGCTCATCTGCATCCAGTACCAGCTTACCGATTTCCAGGCGGTGACTGCTTGCAATCTTTGCACGGCGCAGCAGAGCACCAATCCTCAGAAACAATTCGTCCAGGTCAATCGGCTTTACCATGTAGTCATCAATTCCTATCCTGTATCCGCGCTGTTTAGATGCAAAATCATCCCTTGCCGTCATAAAAAGTATAGGAATATTTTCGTTTAACTCACGCACAGTTTCAGCAAATTCAAATCCGTCAATATCAGGCATCATAATATCTGACACAATCAAATCAAATGTATCGTTATACATAGCATTATAAGCGTCGACCGCATTAAGACACCCATGTGCCTCGTAGCCGCTCTGATTCAAAAAAGCACAAACAGTGTGATTTAAGTCCTTATCATCCTCAACAACCAAAATCTTAAACATGCTGCCTCCCTTCCGAAGCATAATCACGGATTGCGGCACAAATATAAATTTTGAGCCTGCCTTTAACGCAATTCTCTCCATAATTTTTTTGATTATATCATGAGAATGTTAAAGTTTTGTTTGAATTTTTATTTTTTTAAAATTTTGAACAAAAATCGAGCTGTACAGCATTAAATGCTCCACAGCTCAATTAACTTTTTTACAGCTGACAATCAATGTTTTGATGTGCTGCCGCCTGTTTTCTCGCCGGCACGAGCAGCCTGTTCCTCTGTCAGACGCTTTTTTGCCTCCTCGACGGTTTCACCCTCATGAGTAAGATATTTTTCGACAAACTTATCTTCTATTTTTTTATATCCTCCTACTACTCCGTTCTCTATCTTTTTATATCCGCCGACCACGCCTTCTTCTATTTTCTTATAGCCTGATGTAACGCCCTCCGCAATTTTTTCGTTTGCCTTTATTGCAGATGAGATAACTTTATTCATTCTTTTGACCTTCTTTCTCTATTATTATTTAATACCTTTACACATAGGAATAAGACAAAGCAGAAGAACTATTCCGACTATGCCCACTATAATTCCTGAAATCATCATTTCCCACACCATAGCCATACACATACCGACTCCTAACACTAATGCCGCTATGACGCCAAAGACTATTGTTCCTACAGTCCTGCCGTTCAGTTTAATCGCAGGTCTGCCGTCCATTTTGCGTCTGACAATCAGCAGTACAGCCAGCACCGCGATACCTGCCGCAGCAATGACAACTCCGGGTGTAAAAGCATTCCATTCCGGCAAAAGGCACATACACATGCCGATTGCAAACAAAATTCCGCCGATAGTTCCAAGAATTAAGCTGATAAAATTTTTCTTTGTCATAACTGATAACCTCCGTTTTGTTTTTCATTTACTGGCTATATAATAAAATCTGATTGTTTTTGAAAGTTTCAAGAAATGTTTAAGAAATGTTAATTTGAAAAAAGAGTTCGCAAGCGAACTCTTTCGGTGAGAAAAACAGGCAAATAACGAATATTTGCCTGTTTTACAGATATTTTTTATTTAACTGAAATTCACACAAGCCGGATTTTATACCAGCCTCATACCGACAGAATAATCATTGCCATCAACCGAAACCTCTCCAAGACTTCCGCATATTATTGGCATTGTCGGCGAGAGATGCCCCAAATCAATATCCATAACAACAGGGACATTATATTTTCCGATTATTCCCAGCACCGCATCATACTGGTCAAGCCCCATAAGCTCCTGTCCGAACACAAGCGGACGTCCGATTATAAAGCCCTTTAAGTATTTAAACCACCCGGCATTATCCATTTGCCACATTGCGCGCCGTATAGCAAACACATTCAAATCGCAGCTCTCAAGAAACCATATGAAACCGTCCTCCTTATAGCGCTCGTTGAACTGTGAAACTCTGTCATACTTAGTTCCGAGCAGATTGACAAGGCAATCCATACATCCGCCGATAAGTCTGCCGCTGAAATTAAGAGAGGTATTTTCCGGCTGTCTCTTATCTCCGTTAAAAACATGTATAACTCTTGGCTCCGTGACATTCATGGAAGCTGTCGGGCACTCCTCAGACTTAAGCGACTCCTTCTCCCACTTGTCGTAACCGTTAAATTTAAACGATACACATCCGCTGCCGTCTGACTTGCTGTAAACTGCTCCTCTGCCTGTAAGCACTGAAAACGTATCGTCAACCGATTTATGCCACGGCTCCATTCCGAACGCCCCCGCGCACATGCCGTATACAGAAGCCGTATCGCACAGTGTTGTCTGCAAGAATGTAAAGTTAGTATTGTCGGAATAGCCCAGATACCACTTCGGCTCCGCGTTTTTTACCGCGTCAAAATCAACATACTCCAGCGTCTCGCACATAAGCTCACCGCCTCCGCACGAAATCAGAACGTCATTTTCTGAGCTGCAGTACATCTGAGTGAGCTCTTCACCGCATTTTTTCGGCGTGCTGCTTATCCCGATTCCCTCTGCCGCATAACAGTTGGGACCAAGCATACATTTATATCCCATTTGTTTAAAATTTTTGAGGGCATTGTCAAACGCCCCCTTGTAAGGCTGTGCGGCACATCCGAACGAAGGCGCCGCAAAACCTATTGTTCCGTTTTTTTTAAGAAATTCTGCGTATCTCATTATTTCATAAACCCGTTTATAATCTGTTCCTCTGCTTCCTGCTCGGTAAGACCTAAAGTCATAAGCTTTATAAGCTGCTCACCGGCAATCTTTCCGATTGCAGCCTCATGTATAAGACTTGCGTCAAGATCATTTGCCTCGAGTGAAGGAATTGCATTCACATGACCGTCATCCATAAGAATAGCGTCGCACTCTGTATGTCCGTAGCACTGATTGTTACCTCTTATATTTGAGTTAAAAATCTGTTTTGACGAGCCCTTGGCAACTGAGCGGGAAATAACATTCGCGCTTGAATCCCTGCCATTCAAATCCACAGTAAAATTAGTCTCCGCAGTCTGTTTGCCGTGAGTCATAATTTTTTCTTTTATTACAAGCGTAGCTCCGTCCTTTAAATCAGCCTCAGTATCCCTTTTTGTCGAGTCCACGCCCTTAATCTGCGTAGTCTCCATTTCCATATAACCGCCGTCATCAATGTGAATTACCGTAGTAGGATTCATAATTCTCTCACCTGTTCCGTCACCCTCCCCGTAGTGCTTCTCAACATACTTTACTCTGGCATTTTTCCCAACAAAAAATGTGTGAATACCGTCGTGCTCCGACGTATCGACACCGCAGTTGTGTATGCCGCAGCCTGCCACAATGACAACATCAGCATCGTCACCTATATAAAAATCATTGTAAACCATATCCTTTAAACCACTCTCACTGAGAATTACAGGAATATGAACACTCTCATTTTTTGTGCCGGGTTTAATTATAATATCTATGCCGGGCTTGTCCTTTTTCGTAACTATATCAATATTGGCTGTTGTGTTTCTTGCCGCAAGAGCGCCGTTAGAGCGTATATTGTATGCTCCCTCCGGAACTCCATGCAAATCCGCAATCTTTTCCAGCATGCTTTTCTGTAATGAATCCATCTTAATCTGTCTCCTTTCTGCCTTTATTAATTATGCCAGCTTGTCCAAAAGCGTCGAACATGCCTCTGACGACGCGAGAAGCTTAGGCATAACCTCCTCCTTTGTTCCCTCAGCAGTAACTTCACCGCCGGCGAGAACAATTATCTTATCGGCAATATTAAGAATTCTCTCCTGATGAGAAATAATAATTATCGAGCCGTTTATCTTTTCATGAAGCGATTCAAACACACGAATAAGGTTATTAAAACTCCACAAATCAATTCCTGCCTCCGGCTCGTCAAAAAGAGTGAGCTTTGTCTGTCTCGCGATAATCATCGCAATCTCAATTCTCTTAAGCTCTCCTCCTGACAGTGATGAATTAACCTCTCTGTTAATATAATCCTTGGCACAAAGCCCTACCTCCGACAGATATGAGCAGGCCTCGGTAATTGATATTTTCTTTCCGCTTGCAAGCGTAATTAAATCTCTCACTGTAAGCCCTTTAAACCTGACAGGCTGCTGAAAGGCAAAGCTTATACCGATCTTTGCACGCTCCGTTATCGACATATCGGTAATATCCTCGCCGTCAAGCAAAATCTTGCCTGAAACAGGCTTTTCAATACCCGCGATAATCTTTGCAAGCGTAGACTTGCCGCCGCCGTTAGGTCCGGTAATCGCAACAAAATGTTCATCAATCTTTAAATTAATATTTTTAAGTATCTCTTTTTCTTTTGAGTTTTCACTTACACGAAAACACACATCTCTTAATTCAAGCATATCTCAGTCTCCCGCGCAATATTTTTTTGTAATATTAACTGCGTTATCAGCAATCATCATTGAATAACGCTCCATGATATATCCAATTCTTTCCCTGTTGTAAGGAATAAATTCACCGTATTCCATTAAATCATTGACAAACTGCTCAAATTTTGTCCTTGAGCATCTTTTTCGCTCCATTGTCAGATAGAGCCTTCCATCGCTGTTGTCCTTGTAAAGCGAATTGTGAAGCCCCCATGTCCTGCGGCTCTGAGTGCAGAAATGTTCAAATTCCTCAAGCGACACAAATCTGCATATCGCATTGTCATAGCCAACTCTTCCTCCTTCACAGTCAACGGCATAAAACTCTGGCGAATCACCGCCCACCTGCTTAAACTCTGCTGCAGCTACACTCTGAGCGCCAGCGTCGTCACTATTTTTTATGATATTGCTCTCCTTCTCTTTCTGAAATCCAGCAAATGCTTCTGCGGCTCTCTTTCCTGCCTGCTTGAGCATATCAGAAAACTCATCTCTTCCGGCAGATATAGTGAGAAGCAGTGAATGATTAGGCTGCGGCGCAAGCTGTAAAGACATTACGTCTCCCCCAGGCATTATGCCTATGCTCTTCCTCGCCTCCTCCAGAACAACATCGAGAAGTCCGTGTATCTTTTCTGTGTCATTTCTGAAAAAATCATCTAACGAAATATTATTTTCCTCCAAGTCCTCCTCAAAAAGCAGACATTGAAATTTTGTATCATCTATTTTTTTAAACTCCATATGTAGCCTCCCTTACTGCAACTTGTTTATAATATTTAACTTAACAATAATTTTTCTTATCATAACATATTGTGTTCGACAAAAAAATGCTATTTTCTAAATTTTTCATAAACTTAGTAACAGTTCAGCCATAATCTGTATGACAAGCAAATAATCTTTCTTAAAATATGATACCCGCTGTTTTACCGGGACTTTGCAAGCACTTCAACTGTTTTCCTGTCCGAAAGCCGGCTAAGAACGCTCAAAAGACCGCTGTTGTCTTTTCTTGTCACGACAACCCAAACTGCCTTTCCGCGTCTCGTATCATTCTCACTGCCGCTGTAATAACGGTATGAAATTCCCCTCATGCGGTCGCACCTGAGTATTTTAACACGGTCGGTAGACAGAAACAGAGCATCACATAATCCGCTCTCAAGTCTGTTAATTTCAGCCGCAGCGTCATGTTCAGCAGCCCTGCATATAATACCGTCATAAATTTTCTCAAGCTGCCTCATAGCATCCGCGGAATCACACTCAACAACAGCATGTCCGAACTTCGCTGCATGTTTTCTGGTAATAAGCACATTTCCTGGATTTCCGGCTTTAAAAATGAGCGCGGCGCAAACATTTTCAGCCAGCTGTGATAGCCTCTGCTCCATATCATACAATTCCTCCAGCTCGATAACAGCGGCATCTATATCGCGCAGTACAACCGCTCTCACCAATGCCTCAGCTCTGTTCTCCCCTTTTGGCACACACACCTTATGCATAACTACCGGAAGTCTCGGACATTTCTTTTTTATCTCAGAAACTGCCTTTCTTGTTCTTGCCTCATATAATCTATCTGCGACCGTTCCTATTACCGCCATTATTCCCCCTGCTGTTTCTTCTTACGCTGCCTGCTCCGGACCGGCTCTTAACACCGCCGTTTCGTCCGCCTTTATGTCCTGCCCTCCGGCGTCTTTTGTTCATATAATTACTGTACGCGAAAATCGCAGTCAACAATACGGCAGCCATTAAAACAACTATAACAACAGGCAAAACTTTGCTGCTCTTTGTCCCGGACGACTGTACCTGCGTATCCGCGGCGTCTTTTCTCTGTGAATTTAAGGCTTCCTCCGCCTGTCTCCTTGACTCTTCCTCGGCAGCCCTTGAGCTCTCTGCTATGCTTTCCTGTTCTTCATATGTTGTTATATTTTCGAGCATATCATTGCCTGTATCACTTCCCACTGTCGTCCTGTAAAGGCCGAAATCCGCGCAGCTGTACTCGTAGTCATCAGACACGTAAAACCAGCACCACTGCTGTGAAATATGCTGTAAATACGCATCGGATGCCACTTCAACCGCCGTTCTGTTGTTCATCTTGTCCAGCGGCACCCGCAAATCCATTGTAATTTTATTCTCTCCGTACAGATGAAGGTATGTCTTTGGAACATCCCAAACTCCGTATTTTTCCGCAGACTCAGAGTTAAAGGACGCATCCGCACTGTTGTCAACCGCCTCGCACACTGACTTGGCGAGAAGCATATGACCTCCGTGCCCGTATTCGCCGTTTAGATCCTGCGTAACGCAGACTAAAGGCTTAAACCTCCTTATCTGTTCTGTAACAAATGCCAGCACGTCATCATATGAATATACACTCATTGCCCCTTCAAGACTCTCCGCGTATATATCGTCAAAACCGCCGTTTACAGGATAATTGCGCACACCGCTCTCCCAAAGTCCGTCAAGTTTCTCATGTTCACGCACCTTTGCCCCGTTCCAGTAATTTGTCATATATGCCACCTGAACATTCAGTCCCTGCTGACCTGCATATGTTGCAAGCACGCCTCCGAGAAAAAGTATCTCATCGTCCGCATGTGTCGAAAAAACGAGAATATCTGCCATTTCACACGGTTTTTCCCAAATCTGTACATTTGACGGAAGAATTCCCTCTCCGTAGGCGAATAAATCGCAGACAGACGCGTCACTGTCAAAATAAATCGTACAGCTCCAAGCCGTCTCTCCAAAATCTATATAGTGATGAAGAAATTCTTCACCTTTATACTCAACAGTCTTCCCGTTATAGCTCACACGCCAGTCAGCCCCCAGCTCAGCCCATTTTATGTAAATTCCCTGCATAGGTTTGCTGCCTGTAACCGTAAGCTCATCCTTCCCGGAAAATGAGACAGTTGATGTGTATGCGTCATCCAACAGATTATCGCAGTTATTTCCCGATGCGGCGTTAAGCGTAAGCGACAAAGCCTCCGCCTCCGTTTCCTGCGCTGCGGTATATCTAATTTTAAAATTAAAAACAAGCATAAATATAAGCAAAAAAATCATTGCCCCAAAAATACCGCAAAATCTCCTGCGTCTCTGCGAATATGTTATTTCCTTGTCTCTAAAATTCATCTTTTCTCCATTCCTATGATGCAGTATTCTTTATTCCCGCTGCCATAATGCCGCGGTTATCAAAGCCCCATCAGCCTGCTGCGGAGTCTTTGATTGTAACTGTATAGCTGACATCGCCTGTATAATTTCCATGCTCATCAAAATCGCTGTCTGAATTATATACAAATGCCGTGAGGGTGATAGTATCTCCAACCTTATCTATATCCTCTCCTGCGGTAAACTTAATTGACGTCATTCGCGTCTTATCAGTCACCTCCGACTGCAGCAGATGACTGTACCACTCTCCCTGCACCTGATTAATGTCATCATACAGATAGTTCTCAATATAATTTCTATACGAAAAAACATCCTCCGGCTCGGTTATCGTCTGTTTGATTTCCTCTCCGGTCTTGAGCTTAAAACTAACAATATAACCTATCCTTGAATTCTCATACCCTTCATACTGTGTCCAGTAGCTCTCCCACAAATTCTTAAAATTCATTCCGTTTGATGAAAATGTCTGCTCATCACAGCCAAACGCATCAAAACTTACAATATCCTGTCCCTTAACCCATGCTGAGGAATATTGTTCCGCCAGTTCATGTATTCCCGTGTCCTTGTGATCCAAATAAAGCGAAATAGTATCGACGCCGGTTTTTCTTTCTTCAGTCGCAGGCTCCGTATCTGCTGCTGCAGTCTCTTTTGCCGCAACGGTCTGTTCCTGTGACGCCGGCTGAGTATTCTTTACATTCTCATAACCGCCGCAAGCCGTAAGCGACAGTGCCGAAGCTGCCAGAAACGCCGCCAGAAGCCTTTTAGATTTTTTATATTCTGCAAATCCGTTCATTTCCAACTCCATTCCGGCGTATCTGCATACGCCTGCCGATTTTAATACAATACCCCGCCGCAAGCGGCGGGGTATATTTAACTTATTCTCTCAGTATGAGCGAGTAAATTAGTTGTTGATTAACTTGTCAGATTCGTTGTTCCAGCTATAAAGCTTTCTGATTTCCTCACCAATCTTCTCAGAAGGATGCTCAGATGCAAGCTTTCTCATAGCCTTAAAGTGAACCTGTCCACCTGCCTCAGACATATCCAGCAGGAAGTCTTTAGCAAATGTACCGTCCTGAATATCTGAAAGAATCTTCTTCATTGTCTTCTTTGTTTCATCTGTGATAATCTTAGGACCTGTTATGTAATCACCGTACTCTGCTGTGTTTGAGATAGAATATCTCATTCCGGCAAAACCTGACTGATAGATAAGGTCAACGATAAGCTTCATCTCATGGATACACTCGAAATATGCGTTTCTTGGGTCATATCCTGCCTCGCAGAGTGTCTCAAAACCT
>CASFUI010000122.1 GCA_949297565.1 uncultured Eubacteriales bacterium | reverse complement strand
TCTTGTTATATCTTCAGTTGCATTTACTAACTGGGTTTGTCCTGCAGCAAATTTAAAGTTTACTTGTGGTAATAAATGTAAGCCCTTGTTTTTTGCCCAATCATAGTTTTCTTTACTAACAAGTGTCACATCTTGTGCTTCCGGAATATCAAATATACTATCTTTCAAAGGTTTACCCCTTCCGGTAAGAATATAATCGGCATTAACTTTCTCATTTGTACTACATAAATAGCTTACGACATCTATTTGAATGGAATTTCTTCCATTTTTTGCATTAGACAACTTCTGCTTTGTTGTAATGTTTGGAATTTTGCAACTAAATGACGTAGGTGTTTCACCGATTAAATTTAATACTTCAAAAAATCTATTTGTAACAGAACTCATAAATTTCCTTTTTTAATTTAAAATACAGAAAAAATGTACTAACCTTGTAGCCGTGACAAGTACGAGGTGTTATAACGGCTCCTTTTCCTTTCACGTATTCTTGAGCTTCTTTTACACCCTCAGTTATTTGGACAAGTGTATCTCTTACAAAATCCTTTAAATCCATTCTATTATAATAAGGTGTTTTCAGTACCAAAAGTTAATTTACGTTTATGTAATACAGATTTTATGTATTATATTTTGAAAATACAGATAATCTGTATATATTTGCATCAGAATTAACAAAGATGCAGCATTTATATAGCGTTTATCTGCAAATATACACAAATAAAATATAACAGCAATGACACAGAGAAAAAAAATAAAACTAAGACGTGGGTGTATGAACAAGTTGGTAGCTGATTGTAAAGTCGCGCCAAACACTGTAAGGTTTGCATTATCCTATATCACAGACACGGATCTTGCAGAGCGCATACGCAAGACAGCCTACGAGAAGGGCTATGTAAGAGAATTTTAAACCACTTAAAAAACGCACGATTATGAAAAGAAATGTATTACATGATATTATGACACTCGCCTGGCAGTTTGTGAAGCGAAATGGATTTACTATGAGTGAGGCGTTGAAGGCAGCTTGGGCTAATATGAAGTTGAAAGCTGCTATGAAGAATCGAATAGTAAAGTTTTACTTCCAGAAAGTTGACGGTAGCGTCAGAGAGGCTTATGGCACACTGAAAGACAATCTGATACCTGCTATTGCCGGTACTGACAACAGAAAGAGAAATGACACCGTTCAGGTGTTCTACGACACTGAAAAACAAGAATGGCGGTGCTTTAAGAAGGCTAACCTGATATCTATTTGTATGTAATTGGCTATGAAAATAACAATGGAATTTAGCGAACTGAATGATACGCTTCAAAGGTTTGTGCAAGTGGGTTTCATGGAGGCTGTAAGGGCTTATGAACCGGCACAGGACATGCTCAAGCAGAAGGATGTGAAAGGATGGCTGAAGATGATGCACATCGACGAGGGTACATTTAAAACTCTCGTAAAGAATAAATCTGTTCGGGCGAGGCGAAAGGGTACGGCGGTGAACTCACCACTGTACTATTCAAAAAGAGAAATCAAACAGGCTTTGGCGACCGTCGGATTGCTGAAAGTAATCAACAAGTATGATGACATATCATGATGTGCAATAAAATGTGTCGGGAAAGCTAAAGACTTGCAACACGCAGCGAGAGCGGCGACACAACAAATCAAATGAAGTTCCGAAACGCAAGGTGCAGATGCACACAGTAAGCCGTCAGGGTAGACTTCAGTTGTTGTAGATCTTTGACATATTGAAAAAACGAAAGCGAAGCCGTCGGCGAGACTGACAATCCATGACCTGACGGCGAGGACGCGAGTAGGGCACAAAAATCCGGACGCAAGCTTCACTGAACACATAGGCTGATAGCTACGGACGGTCGCCATATATTTTTTAATAAATGGTGTTATATGAATAGAATAAATTAAGGCTTATCAAAAGCCTTATATAATATTTATCCTCCACTGATAACGTGATGTTGCTGATCGAATCGGCGTGGGGGAACAGAGGACATTTTAGTTAAATACTATTACTCATATAATAATTCCAGGCGTGGAATGATTTACGGCCAGTCCGTGAGGATAGGCAGTTCTTATTTTATATTTCTGTGCTGTCTTTTAAGACTTTACAAAGTACAGCCAAATTCGAGAATAATAATTTAATTTTAGATAAGTAACTATTCAAAATTAATTTTACATATATGAGTAATTCACAAATAAGTTCGTACCTACAGATGCTAGAGCTCTGTTTGTACAATAGAAAAGCGAGTCCTTAGTATTGTAATCAGCAGGTCTTATCCATTTGCCTTT
>CASFUI010000121.1 GCA_949297565.1 uncultured Eubacteriales bacterium | reverse complement strand
GGCTGATATGAAGACCACTTCATATATTTGTCAATATAGAAGTCAAGCTCACCGTCCAGTACAGGTCCATGAAGAGGTGCAATTTTACTGATTTCAAGGGCTGATAATTTCTTTAACAGAGCCTGAACAGAAGGTCCGTATTTTCCTACAATATTAATAAAGTATCTTCTTGCCTCATCTGACCATGCCTCCGGCATATTCTCAAACTCAGAAGCAAACAGCTTGTCTTTAACAGCTCCGAATGTGCCGAAGCTGTCAGCCGAAAATAAAATCTTTTCAGAAAGCTCATATTCAACCATAACCTCAGGCCAGTGCACCATTGGAGCCATTATAAACTTAACCGTGTGCTCTCCAAGCTCAAGCGTATCATTTTCCGCCACCACAAGTCTTTTCTCCTGAGGAAGCTCTGTATTAACAAACTGCGGCAGCATAGCGAACGCCTTTGCGTTTGCAACGATAACCGTGTCAGGATATTTCATCATAAATCTTTCAATATTTGCCGAATGGTCAGGCTCAAGATGAGAAAGCACAAGATAATCCGGAGCCTTGCCATCAAGCGCCTCCTCAAGATTATCAAACCACGGGTCAGTTGCGCGCTCATCAACTGTGTCAAATACCGCAATCTTTCTATCTTTAATAACATATGAATTGTATGTTATTCCATCCGGTACAGGATACTGACTTTCAAATAAGTCCAATGTTGTATCGTCTGCGCCTACATAAAGAATACTGTCAGAAATTTTTTTAACTGCCATAATAATCCCTTCCTTTTTTTCTCTATATTAAAATAATTTTTCAGATTGATGTAATTTTAACACACAGTCATAGTTCGTACAAGCATGAATACTGCCAATTATTGTACAAAAACACAAAATCCGACTGCGTTTTACCGCAGCCGGAGCCTGTGTATTATGGGTTATATAGCTAATATTGCAGAAATATGCAATAAAGCATCAGTTTTGATACGGAACATTTTCTGAAAATATTCCTTCAGACATAACATTTATCAATCGTCGGCACCCTGAAGCGCATCGTACCCGGATTCGCCCGTACGCACCTTGACAACATCCTCGACGTCGTAAACGAAAATTTTTCCGTCGCCTATATGTCCCGTATATAAGGCTTTTCTCGCCGCGTCAATAACATCCATAGTAGGTACCTTTGAGATAACCATTTCAACCTGAATTTTAGGAAGAAGCTGCATCTCTACCGGAACACCACGATAATATTCAGGAGCGCCCTTCTGTGTACCACATCCAAGCACCTGTGTAACTGTCATGCCTGTCACACCGATTTCATTCATAGCCTTCTTGAGCTTCTCAAATCTTTCCTGCTTCATAAGAATCTCAACCTTTGTAATCTTCTTTCCCTCAGGAACATCGAGAGACTTTACAACCGCAGGAACTGCCGTCTCCACTTTTTCAGAGCCGATAACCTCATAATCCGCAGCGTCTGACGTAAGCTCTGACGTAGATATTTCAAATCCGGCATAAGCACTCGCAAGACCGTGCTCAGCAATATCAAGGCCGGATATTTCAACCTCGGCAGGAACTCTCAAGCCTACTGTATGCTTGAGAATTGTAAATGTGACAAACATTGTCACGCCCACCCATGCAAGAACACAGACAACTCCCAGCGCCTGAATTCCAAGCTGTGTAAAACCGCCTCCGTAGAAAAGTCCCTTTCCGACACCGTTCTGTCCTGTGGAGAAAAGTCCTACACACAGTGTGCCCAGAAGTCCATTCACGCCGTGAACTCCAATAGCACCTACAGGGTCATCTATCTTGAGCACCTTATCAATAAACTCAATACCTACGACAACAGCTATTCCGGCAATAACACCTTCTATGGCAGCGCCGAACATATCGATACAGTCCGTGCTGGCAGTTACCATAACAAGACCGGCAAGTGAGCCGTTAAGAGACATTGATACATCAGGTTTCTTATATTTAATCCATGTATACAGCATAGCCACAATAGTTGCAATAGCCGCACATAGATTTGTAGTTGAAAATACCGAGCCTGCGAGAGCTCCCATTGTCATCTCGGTAACTCCGTCCGCTGCGGTTGTCGTGCCCTCCATAGCAACCGTTGAGCCGCCGTTGAAACCAAACCAGCAAAACCACAGAATAAATACACCGAGAGCCGAAATTGTGAGATTGTGTCCCGGGATAGCTCTTGGCTTGCCGTTTTTGTCATATTTGCCGATACGAGGTCCGAGTATTGCAGCTCCTACAAGTGAAGCGCATCCGCCAACCATATGTACCGCGCATGAACCGGCAAAATCATGGAAGCCCATATCCGACAGCCAGCCGCCTCCCCATATCCAGTGTCCTGAGATTGGGTAAACAACCAGAGAAATTACCGCGCTGTATATACAGTACGCCACGAAATTTGTTCTCTCCGCCATAGCACCCGAAACGATTGTAGCCGCGGTCGCACAGAATACGGTCTGGAAAATAAAGAACGCGTAAAACGGAACTCCGTCAGGTGTAACCGAAGAGTAATCCCCTCTTGTAAATAAATCAATCCCTCCCACTAAGGAGCCTGTTCCGAACATGATACCGAAGCCTATAAACCAGTAAATAGGTGTTCCGATACAGAAATCCATAAGGTTTTTCATTATAATGTTACCTGCATTTTTTGCTCTTGTAAGCCCGGCCTCAAGTATTGCGAAACCAGCCTGCATAAAGAATACTAACGCGGTTGCAATAAGCACCCACGCGGTATTTACCGGTGAAAATTCCATATTTTTTTCCTCCCTATTTTCATATTCTTTTTTGCCTTTTGAGCGGTACCCTTTCTCTTTACAGGCATGTTGAACTTCCAAGTACACAAAAAAGGCGCGCAACCAAATTTTATTGGTTACACGCCTTTGTGCACTTTTTTGTTCAATCTAAGATTATTATACGCATATAAAAATATATTTATTGAAAAAATCGGACATTTTAATTGACATTTTTAATTTTTTATTTATGATTATTTAATAATACAGTCAAAACATTATATTTCAGAAGGAAAAACAGCACAGATGCATTACATTAATAACAATCTGATACAGCCTTATCTTGAAGCGCTGTATGGCAGAAACAAATACCCTGAACACCTGTGTCCGGAACACATGAAAATATATGATATTAATGCCTGCCAAGCCACGGACATAAAAATTATAGCTTCGCCGTACCCTGTCCTTGTTATTTCGTACAGCCTGAGAGATAATATCCTGAATAAATTAAAATTCACATACACAGGAAGTCTGTCAAAAAGTATTCCTCTGCGGCTCAATGACTCTGACTGCTGCTTTATAGCCGTGCTCGACGATAATATGACCTTCTCAGATACGGAATATGACAGTTCTCTTAATATGCCAGAAAAAAATCCCCCTCACTCCGGCAGAGCAGCCTGCTGCGATATTTACCCGGCAATGCTTCGGGACCGTGTTATTCAAAAAATCCCCTCCGGCGACTCACAGGAGGCTCTGTTTATAAGAAAACTCGCCGCCGAAAGCTCGTTAGACAGGCGTGCAGGATATTTTAACGATTATTTATATAAAAGCAGATGCATACTGCGATGCCCTCAAAACATCAAAAATCTGAAAACTATGATACTGCGCTCCAAGGGAAATATTTCTGTCTCGGAAATGGCCTCATATGCCGGATTTTCTGAGCGCAGCGTAAACAGAAGCTTTACAAAATATTACGGCTTCGGTCCGAAAGACTACTGCAAATACATAAGATTTCAATGCGCGCTTAATGAAATATTTAAAAATCCCATGAGACAGAACTCCGAATTTATTCAAAATATCGGCTACTCCGACCAGGCGCATTTCCAGCGTGAATTTAAAAGTTTTATGGACATGACGCCAAAGCAGTTTACCCGCCTTATAAACGAGGCTAACACAAAAAGCTGACAGTCTGCATCTTCTGTCAGCTTTCTGCTTGGGTATTTCACAAAATAAAATCCGCCATGACGCTGTTGCTTATATCTATGCCTCTGTCCGTCAGGCGATACCCTGTCACACTTTTGCTGTCACCGGAAAGCTTTTCCTCCAGCAGTTTATTTTTGATATTCTTTGCTATCGGCCCTCCGTAT
>CASFUI010000120.1 GCA_949297565.1 uncultured Eubacteriales bacterium | reverse complement strand
GGAAAGACGGGAACGGCGCAGAAACAGCCGCGTGAGGATAAAAAGTGGGTGGTTTCATATATAGGGTGCGCGCCGACTGACGACCCTCAGCTCGTTCTCTATACGGTAATAGATGAGCCGTATGAGACAAACGGTACGTCGGGAAGTTCGCTTGACGCGCTTAACCTTTCAAGAAGTATTTATGAGGAGATTCTGCCTTACTTAAATATTTATAAGGACACGCAGGCAGAGCCGGAGGACACAAGCGACAGTCCTGTTGAGACGACGGTGGAACTGCCTGATACGACAAACGAAAACTGATAGTTTATTCCAGAGGCTAAACACAGAAAAATCACAAAGTAAACACTCCAAAATACAAAAATTAAGTAATGACGCTTTAAAGTTTATACATAAAATGATGTAAATGACATTGCGTTTGGGGTGTTTTATTTGTGGAAGTAAAACAAAAACAGCATGAGGGCACGGTTAAAACCTGCCACAGAAAGAAAATGTTTGTTTCTATTCTGTGTGTGCTGCTTGCGCTTATTTTTGTGAGCGGAAGACTTGTATATGTTATGGTGCTGCGCTCATCCTATTATCTGGAAAAAGCGGAAAAGCTTCATGAGCGTGAGAGGGATATCAAGGCTCTCAGAGGACAGATTTATGACAGAAACGGAGTAGTGCTTGCGTCAAACAAAACAGTATGTACAGTCTCAGTTATACACAGTCAGATAACGCAGCCGGAGGAGGTTATAGCAATGCTCGTTTCAGAGCTCGGAATAACTGAGGAGACAGCGAGAAAGAGAGTTGAAAAGGTATCCTCGATAGAGCGCGTAAAGACAAATGTTGACAAGGAGACGGGCGACAGAATAAGAGCCTATAATTACGCAGGGGTAAAAGTGGATGAGGATTATAAACGCTTTTACCCTTACAGTACGCTTGCCTCGAAGGTACTGGGCTTCACAGGCAGCGATAATCAGGGTATAGTCGGACTTGAGGCCAAGTACGATTCGTATCTTGCCGGAACTCCCGGACAGATTCTGACACTGACCGACGCATGGGGAGTGGAGCTGAAAAACGGAAGCGAGGAGCGTGATGAGCCGGAAAAAGGAAACGATTTGTATATAAGCATTGATTATAATATTCAGTCGTACGCACAGCAGCTCGCTGAAAAGACGCTTACACAAAAAGGTGCAAAAAGTGTGTCCATTATAGTGATGAATCCGCAGAACGGGGAAATTCTCGCTATGACAAACGCACCTGAATATGATTTGAATAACCCTTACGAGCTGACGGATAATCTGCTGGAGTCTCAGCTTGAGACCTCAAAAATGGATTTGCTCAACAACATGTGGCGCAATTTCTGTATAAACGATACATATGAGCCGGGCTCAATATTTAAAATGGTTACGGCGACAGCCGCGCTTGAGACGGGCGTTGTTACATTAAACGACCAATATACCTGCGTGGGCTCCACGACAGTTGCGGACAGGAGAATAAGATGTCATAAAACCACGGGGCACGGTACACAGACATTTACGCAGACAGTAATGAATTCCTGCAACCCCGCTTTTATAGAGTGGGGAAGAAGAGTGGGAACTGAGCGATTTTTTGAATATATGGGAAAGCTGGGACTTCTTGAAAAGACGGGAGTAGACATTGCGGGAGAGGCGACGACTATTATACACAAGCAGGAAAATGTCGGAGAGGTAGAGCTTGCGACAATGTCCTTCGGTCAGTCGTTTCAGATTACGCCTCTTCAGATGCTTCGCGCGGCGTCGGCAATTGTCAACGGCGGTAATCTGGTAACTCCGCATTTTGCGGTAAAAACGGTTGACGGTACGGGCAGCACTGCGATGGAATTTAATTATGAGATTCAGTCGGGAGCGATAGAGGAAAAGACAAGTGAGATAATGAGAGATATTTTAAGGCAGGTTGTTGAGGAGGGAGGGGGAAACAAGGCGTATATCGAGGGCTTTTCGATAGGAGGAAAAACTGCCACATCGCAGAAGCTTCCAAGAAGCGCCGGAAAATATATTTCAAGTTTTATAGGCTTTTCTTCGGTAGATAATCCGCAGGTCATCGCTATGTGCATTATAGATGAGCCTCAGGGCGTATATTATGGAGGAACGATTGCGGCTCCTGTAATAAAAGAGCTGTTTGAAAATATACTGCCTTATCTTGAAATAGGCGGTAATTGATAGTAGAATTATATACAATTTGAAAGAAAGATAAAGTAAGGAGCATGAATGCTGAAATGTTGGATTTGAGAGATAAAAAGGTCATGGTTGCAGGAGCGGGGATAAGCGGGCTGGGAGCGGTACATCTGCTCAACAGTGCAGGAGCCCGTGTGGTTCTGTATGACGGCGGTGAAAATCAGAAAAAAGAGGAAATTCAGAAAAAATTAGGCAGTGACAGTGCTGAGATTATTCTGGGAGAATTTAAGACAGAATATGCCGATGGAATAGAGCTTCTGGTAATGAGTCCCGGAGTTCCGATAGACAGTCCTGTTGCAGTTTCCTTTGAAAAAGCAGGAATACCGGTATGGGGAGAGGTGGAGCTTGCATATAACTATGATAAGGGAACAGTTATAGCAATCACAGGAACTAACGGAAAGACAACAACAACGGCTCTAACAGGCCGGATTATAGGCGCGTGGGCAAAAAAGACATTTGTTGTAGGAAATATAGGTAATCCATATACAAGCGAAGTACTTAAATCCGACTCTGATTCTTATACTGTTGCGGAGATAAGCAGCTTTCAGCTGGAGACAGTTCATAAATTTGCCCCGAAGGTCAGCGCGATACTGAATATTACGCCTGATCATTTAAACCGTCATCACACGATGGAATGCTATGAAAAGACAAAGGAAAGGATTAGCGCAAACCAGACAAAAAATGATGTGTGCGTGCTGAATTATGATGACGAGAGGCTTAAAAGCTTCGGGAAAAATAAGTGCAGCGCCGGCGTTGTATGGTTTTCAGGAAGAGGGGCTGTTCCTGTCGGAGCATATGTTGAAAATGACTGGATTAAATATACCGACGGAAACAGTACGCAGGATATTATAAATGTACACGATATGAATCTTCTGGGCATGCACAATTATGAAAATGTGTGCGCCGCTGTTGCGATGTGCAAGGCAGCAGGTGTGCCTGACGATATAATTATCCGTGAGGTAAGGAATTTCAAGGCCGTCGAGCACAGAATAGAGTATGTTGCCACAAAAAACGATGTTATGTATTATAATGACTCAAAGGGAACAAATCCGGAGGCGTCTGTAAAAGCTATAGAGGCTATGGAGAGACCTACAATATTAATCGGCGGAGGATATGATAAAGGCGCGGATTTTGATTTGTATGTAAAGGCATTTAAGAATAAGGTTAAGCTGTTGGTGCTGATTGGCCAGACAAGTGAAAAGATTGCGGAAACTGCCAGAAAGTATGGTTTTAATTCGATTATATATGCATCCTCAATGGAGGAG
>CASFUI010000119.1 GCA_949297565.1 uncultured Eubacteriales bacterium | reverse complement strand
CTAAGACGGCGGCTCAGAATGCAGAGGATTTTTGGAAGGACTTAAATACAAGCCTTAATAATTTAAAGACAGATTATGTTGACATTTATCAGTTTCATAATCCGTCGTTCTGTCCAAAACCCGGCGACGGCACGGGGCTTTATGAGGCTATGCTTGAGGCTAAGGCACAGGGAAAGGTGCGGCACATAGGAATAACAAATCACAGGCTTAACGTGGCGGAGGAGGCGATTGAGTCAGGGCTTTATGAGACGCTGCAATTTCCTTTTAATTATCTTGCCACAGAAAAGGAGCATGAGCTTGTATCGGCATGCCGCGTGAAAAACATGGGTTTTATCGCAATGAAAGCCCTTTCAGGCGGTCTTATTACAAATTCAAGAGCCGCATACGCATACCAGGCTGAATTTGAGAATGTTCTGCCTATATGGGGAGTTCAGAGAGCATCTGAGCTTGAGGAGTTTATAGGTTATATTTCAAATCCTCCTGTTATGGACGATGAGATAAGAGCTGTTATAGAAACTGATAAGAAAGAGCTTGCGGGTAACTTCTGCCGTGGCTGCGGTTACTGTATGCCGACTTGTCCCGTGCATATCGAGATTAATAACTGCGCGAGAATGTCTCTTCTTTTGCGCCGTTCTCCGTCCGAGCTGCAGCTCACCGACGCCGTGCAGGCGAAGATGAAAAAGATTGAGGACTGCATTCACTGCGGACAGTGCAGTGCGCATTGCCCGTACGGCCTTGATACGCCAAAGCTTCTTGAGGAAAATTATAAGGATTACATGGAAGTGCTGGCGGGAAAACCGCTTTGAGATAATAAAATAAAGCCGGAAATTGAGAAGCGCGGAACAACTGTCATAATTGTCACACATGACATAAATGTAGTTTCCCGGACAGACCGTATAATAGGCTTTGTAAACATACCCGTATTTGTTTAGTTAAGGAGGAGTTATTTATGAAGAAAAAAATTTTAATTGCTGTTCTTGCCGTAATAGTTATAGTGCTTGCTGCTGTTGGCTATTTTGTTATTGCTGATAAAAGGCAGGAGGATAAATTAAGGACTGAATTATCAGAGATAAGTGAATTGACAAATTCTCAGACGCTTGATATTGATGCAATAAGAGAAAAATTAGACCGCACGGTTACAACAGGAGATTACGCAGTTGTAGAAGGCGCTTTTAAAGCTTATTTAAGAGAATGCTTTGACAATATTATGGAGATAGCTGATATTCTGAATGATGAAAAAATAACTTCTCTGTTGACACTTGATAATTATCAGAAAGACGGAAAGGATTTTGTTGAATCTAAAAATTATATTACAGAAACCAGAAAAGCATTAGAAGAGTGCAAGACAAAATATACAGAAGCTTTTACGGAAGAAAAAGCAATGTCTTATATAAATGACAAAGGTCTGGACGATTATTATATAGATTTGTATAAGCGCGAATTTGTGGGGGATATAAGTTCATCAGATGACAATACAGTAGAAACTTCAATAGATGAGGTTATAGACATTCTGAATATTTCTGAGAATATTTTAAATATGCTGTCAGAAAATCAAGACAGCTGGGAAATCGAGGGTGAAAATATTGTTTTTGAAACACAGGATTTGACAGATGAATATAATGCGCTGATAGATTCTTTGTATTAGTATTTGTCAGGCGCGGATTGCACAACACAGCAGTATGGATGTTATAAAAATACAGGCTTTTATTGCAGTGCAGTCCCGTATATAAAAGAGCGGCAGCCGGAATTTTTAAATTCCGGCTGCCGCTTTTTGGCTTAAATTCAGAGTCAGGCTGACTTTTTTTCCTCATCCTTTTCCCCGGATATATCGTCTGTCATTGTCTCAGGCTTATAGCCGCTGCCGAAGTAGTCCTCGTACCATACAAGAAACATATAGATTGTCCATATCTTTCTTGAGTTGTCCGCCCTGCCCTCCTTGTGTTCGTCGAGATAGGAAAGTAGAATGTCTGTATTAAAATACTTCTCTGCCGCCTCGCTTTTGAAAGCCTTTTTGATGATATTATAGTATTTGTCGTCCTTGAGCCATATTCTTATAGGCACAGGAAAGCCGAGTTTTTTCTTTTCGGCAACCATGTCGGGAAGATAGCGGTGAGCCGCCATTCTCATCGCGTATTTTGTGTTCTGCTTGTTGACCTTATATTTTGTAGGAATGTGTCTTGCAACCTCAAAAACCTTTTTGTCAAGGAAAGGCACGCGTACCTCGAGAGAGTGCGCCATGCTCATCTTGTCCGCCTTAAGAAGAATATCTCCGATAAGCCAGAAATTAATATCTATATACTGCATCTTAGTGACGTCGTCCTGATTTTTAACCTTGTCATAAAACGGCTTTGTAAGCTCAGTGTGATTATATTTTCCGGTCGGATTTTTCAGCACGCGGCTGCGCTCTTTTTCATTAAACATAAATGCGTTGCCGATAAAGCGCTCTTCGACAGGTTTGCTTGCGCGTATGAGAAAATTCTTTCCCTTGAATTTAAAAGGGATAAGCTGGGCGCATTTTGCAAGTAATTTGCGCAGAGCTTCCGGAAGTCTCTGAAATGATGCAAGGTCGTGAGGCTCGCGGTAAATATTGTAGCCGCCGAAAAATTCATCTGCACCCTCTCCGGAGAGAGCAACCTTTACATGTTTTGCGGCAGTCTGGCTCACAAAATAGAGAGCAATCGCAGACGGGTCTGCCAGAGGCTCATCCATGTGATATTGAATTTTAGGGATTGCGGCCCAGTATTCTTCGCTTGATACGAGCTTGCTGTAGTTGTCTATTTTGATTTTATCAGAGAGAGACTTGGCGTAGTTGATTTCGTTATATTTTTCGTAGTCAAAGCCTACGGTAAACGTCTTGTCCCCGTTAAAGGTTGCGGCGACGTAGCTTGAATCAACTCCGCTTGAAAGGAAAGATCCGACCTCGACATCGCTTATTTTGTGATGCTCTACGGAATCGTGCATGGCGTCGTCAATCTCGTTAATCCAGTTGTCAAGATTTTTGGAATTGTCCGCTTCAAAAACAGGCTCCCAGTAGCGCTTAATGCTGAGTTCGCCGTTGCAGAATGTCAGACAGTGTGAAGGCATAAGTTTGTAGATGCCCTTAAAAAATGTTTCCTCAAGCACGGAGTACTGAAAGGTAAGGTAATTTTCAAGAGCAATCGGGTTTACTTCCTTTTTATAGCCCGGGTACTCGAGAATGCTTTTGATTTCGGAAGCGTAGACAAGGTTTCCGTCTATAACGGCATAGTAGAAAGGTTTAATGCCGAAGTAATCGCGCGCCGCAAAGATGGTTTCTTTTGCGCTGTCCCAGATTACAAAAGCAAACATTCCGCGGAGCTTGTTTAACATATCTTCGCCGTATTCCTCGTACGCATGGATTAAAACCTCCGTATCGGAGTTGTTGGCAAACGTGTGCCCCTTTTCAAGCAGTTCGGCTCGAAGCTCCTGATGATTGTATATTTCTCCGTTGAAAGTAATTACAATTTTTTTATCCTCATTAAACATAGGCTGGTTTCCGTTGTCCAGGTCGATTATGCTTAAACGTCTGAAACCCATGTATGCTTTGTCGTCTATATACTGACCTGCGCTGTCAGGACCTCTGTGAACGATTTTATTCATCATGTTGGTAAGAACTTCTTTTCCGTTTTCAAGATAGCCGGTAAAACCTGCAAATCCACACATAATAATCCTCCAATCATTTTAAAACGGCAGTAAAGCGTTTTTTTGCTGACAAGAATTATAGCAGACAAATCCAGCAAATACAAGCAATACAGGAAAGCGGGTTTACAAAAATTTGAAAATAAAGTATAATACCTACAAAAACTGTAACAATTTAACCGTGTGCAGGGGTGCGCAGACCGGCGGCTCCCGCATGCATAGGTAAAGGAAAGGAATTGCGGCATGGAAAAGATTAAGATGACAACACCGTTGGTTGAGATGGACGGAGATGAGATGACACGAATACTCTGGCAGTTGATTAAGGATGAACTTCTGTCGCCTTATATAGACTTAAATACAGAGTATTATGATTTAGGGCTTGTTCACAGAAATGAGACTATGGATAAGGTGACCGTGGACTCTGCCGAGGCAACTAAAAAGTACGGCGTTGCTGTAAAATGTGCCACAATTACACCTAACGCGGCAAGGGTTAAAGAGTATGACCTGAAGGAGATGTATAAGAGCCCTAACGGAACGATACGTGCTATTCTTGACGGTACTGTTTTCAGAGCTCCTATCATCGTAAAGGGTATAGAGCCGTATGTAAAGACATGGAAAAAACCTATCACAATAGCAAGACATGCTTACGGCGATGTGTACAAAGCGACAGAAATGAAGATTGAGAGCGCAGGAAAGGCAGAGCTTGTTTTTACTGACGAGCAGGGAAATGAAAAGAGAGAGCTTATCCACAATTTTAAGGGAGCAGGAGTTCTTCAGGGCATGCACAATCTCAATGAGAGTATTGAGAGCTTTGCGAGAAGCTGCTTTGATTTTGCCGTTGACACAAAACAGGATTTGTGGTTTGCGACAAAGGATACAATTTCCAAGAAATATGACCATACATTTAAGGATATTTTCCAGGATATTTACGATAAGGAATATGCCGACAAGTTTAAGGAGCTCGGAATTGAATATTTCTATACTCTGATTGATGACGCGGTTGCAAGAGTTATCCGCTCGGAGGGCGGTTTTATATGGGCGTGCAAGAATTATGACGGTGATGTTATGAGTGATTTGCTCGCCACGGCTTTCGGCTCCCTTTCAATGATGACATCCGTTCTCGTATCGCCTCACGGTTATTACGAGTATGAGGCTGCTCACGGAACTGTTCAGAGACATTATTATAAGCATCTCAAAGGTGAGGAGACTTCTACCAATCCGATAGCCACAATTTTCGCGTGGACAGGAGCGCTGCGTAAGAGAGGAGAGCTTGATAATATCCCTGAGCTTGCAGAGTTTGCCGACAAGCTTGAGATTGCATGTATTAAAACTATTGAGAACGGTGAGATGACAAAAGACCTTGCACTTATCACTACGCTTCCTAATCCTAAGACATTAAACACACAGGATTTTATCAAAGCGATTCGTGCAACGCTTGACAGTCTCTATGCATAATTACGAGGAAAATTAATGAAATTTAAGTTTGAACTTGGCGATTTGATAAAAATACCAAACATTCTGTGTTACCTGAGAATACTTATGGTACCGCTGTTTCTGCACATATATTTTACCGCGGATGAGCAGAATGATTTTTATATTGCCACGTTTGTTGTGATGGCGTCAGGGCTGACCGATTTTCTTGACGGTCAGCTTGCGAGAAGATTAAATATGGTTACCGATTTGGGAAGGATAATTGACCCTCTGGCGGACAAGTTAATGCAGCTTGCGATGCTTGTTGCGCTTACAGTCAGGGTCAAATACATGTATCT
>CASFUI010000118.1 GCA_949297565.1 uncultured Eubacteriales bacterium | reverse complement strand
TCAGCAGCTTCCTTGTCTGTGATTGCTCCGGTATTCAAATCCGAATCGATAGCCATCTGCTTGCCTGCCATGGCATCGAGCGTAAATCTGGCCGTAACCTCGGCTACTCTCTCACTACCTTTATTAATAACAATAAACTGGATAATGATAAGTACTATGAAAATAATTACGCCGATAACAAGGTTGCCCCCTCCCACAAACTGTCCGAAGGTGTCGACAACCTTTCCGGCATCACCCTTACTTAAAATCAGCTTTGTGGAAGACACATTCAGCGAAATCCTGAAAATTGTGGTAAACAAAATCATTGTAGGAAAAGAAGCCATATCAAGCACTTCTTTTGCGTACAGCGCATTGAACAGAATTATCAATGACACGGCAATATTAAGCGCCAGAAGAAAATCCAACAGCCATGACGGAATTGAAATAATAAAGAAAACAACCGCAGCAAGCAGATACATTCCAATAAAAAGGTCATTTTTCTTGATTTTCATTGCCTCTTCTCCCTTTCATTTTTCGTCAAAAAATGACATCATAATATTTTATCATGTAATTTATTCTTATTCAACCGATTAATTTGGTTTTAAGCCTTTAAAACTCTCGCAAGAATCTCCGCAACCGCCTGATACAGCTCAGGAGGAATCTCCATTCCTATATCGACATTATTATATAAAATTCTCGCAAGAGGCTTATTTTCAACAATCTCTATATTGCATTCCTTCGCCTTTTCCCTTATCTGAAACGCCAGATAGTCGGCGCCCTTAGCTATGACAACAGGAGCCATTCCGCTGTTTGGCTCATATTTAAGCGCTACCGCGAAATGCGTAGGGTTGGTAATGACAACATCTGCCTCCGGAAGCTGCTGCATCATTCTTCGTCTTGAAATTTCCTGCATCCTGCGCCTAATCTGACCTTTTACCTGCGGGTCTCCCTCTGTATTCTTAAACTCGTCCTTGACCTCCTGCTTGGTCATCATTGTATCCTGCTTGAATTTAATACGCTGATAAACCAGGTCAACAAATCCGATTACAAGGAAAATACCGCTTATTTTAATTCCCAGGTCTATAATAGCATCACCGGTAAGCGCCAGCGCTCTGTAAAGCGTAACATCATAAAACGTCAGCAAAAGATTCATTTTTTCCTTCACTGTGGTGTATACAACATACACAATTACAATCATCATTGCTATTGATTTTATCAGTTCAAATAACTGCTTAAACGAAAAAAGCCTTTTAAAACCGTTAATCGGGTTTAATTTGCTGAATTTCGGCGACAACGGCTTGGCTGTAACCATCCACCTCTGCTGAAGCGTATTTCCCAGAACGGCTATGACAACAGCCACCAGAAATATCGGAAGAACAATATTAAGCGTATCAACGAAAATATTTTTGACCGACTCTGTCGCCAGCTTCATCGAAAGTCCTTCGCTGCTTGAATTTACTATAAGCTCAAAGCTGTTGTAAAACTCCTTAAAAGAGCTGATGAACTTTTCTCCCATATTGCCGACATACACTTTGATTATTATAAACAGCGCCATCAGCGTGACAGCCATTATAATCTCTTTACTCTTTGCGACCTTACCTTCCTTACGGACATCGTTGAGCTTTTTGCTGGTCGCCGGCTCCGTCTTTTCGCCGCCCGGACCATCCTTTGCAAAAAACTGTAAATTATATCCAATCAATACATTTTTGACAGTCTGTTTCTTTTGCCAAACCGATGTCCCGTCAGTCAGTTCTGCTTTATTTATATACGTCATGGACTCATCCCCCTGACCAAAGTTGCCAGAAGCGTCTTAATCTCATCCTCTATGAATGTTGACACCGCCGGCATCATAACTATAGTAAAAAACACTACAAATATTCCGACAAATATCTTAAGCTGCATTCCGACAACAAACATATTCATCTGAGGAGCAATTCTCGCAAGAATTGCAAGTATGGCGTTCAGCATGAGCATTGCCGCAAACACGGGAAACGCAATTCTAAAACCTATAACGAAATAATCCGACATAAATCCAATCACCTCAGTATAAATCGATGCTGAAAATGTCACGCCCCCTATGGGAATTACATTATAAGTCTCGACAATCGCCGATATGAGATAACGGTACAGTCCTGATACCATGAGAAGCAAGAGAAGTATATAATAGTAAAAATTACCGAATATACCAACCTGAACATTTGTCGTCGGGTCCATAATCTGCGCCATAGCCAGACCTGTTTCCATATCGATAATTTTTCCCGCAAACATAATAATCTGGACACAGAACGATGCCGCCGCGCCAAGAATAAGCCCCACAACTACCTCCTGAAGCACCAGCACCGCATACCCGATGACTCCGCTGTATGTATAAGTCATATCTGAATTGATGCTGTATACAAGTACTGTGATAAAAAATGAAAGACCAATTTTTGTTCTCGCGGGTACGTTGGCTGTGTTAAAAAAAGGCGCAACAAATATGAAAGACGCAATACGCATTAATATTAATGTAAATAATTCAAGCTGTCCAAGCGCAACCTCATACTGTATCATCTGTCAACTGCCTCTCCCGTTCTTCTATGTAATATACTGCGAAAAATTCCCCCACAGTTGATTAATAAAAGCGACTATCTCATTTAACATCCATGTTCCCATAACCATTATCGCAATGAGAATAGCAATAAGCTTCGGAACAAATGTGAGTGTCTGCTCCTGAATGGACGTCAATGTCTGAAACAAACTTATGACTAATCCGACAATCATAGAAACAAGCAATATAGGAACTGAAGTTTTGACAATCACCCATACAGTCTGTCTCGCTATTGTTATAACATCTGCACTGCTCATAATACTCTCCATTCCGGAGCGTTTTACACGGCGGGGAGACGCAAATCAAATTGGCGCCAGCCATCAAGACCTATTTGTGACGCTCCGGCACAAATAGCCGTGTGAGGAAGCCCCCAGACAGCATGTGCCTGTGCTGTACGCACAGGCACATGTTGCAATTATACTCAGTTAAATGTTGACATAAGATTTCCAATGATAAGATTCCAGCCATCTGCCATAACAAACAAAAGTATCTTAAACGGTGTTGAAATTGTTGTTGGCGGAAGCATCATCATACCCATTGACATCAGCGTTGATGAAACAACCATATCAATAACAATAAAAGGCAGATAAATCAAAAATCCTATAATAAACGCAATTCTCAATTCACTCACAATAAAACTCGGAATAAGAACTTGAAGAGGAATATCATCCTCAGATGTGACAGAGCCCTCTTCAAAACCTGCAATCCTTAAAAAGGTATCCAAATCCTTAGTTGACACCTGTTTCAGCATAAACTTTCTTATAGGCTGAACTCCTGCATTGTACGCCTCCTCCGCCGTAATCTCATTATTTGTCAGCGGAACGACAGCGCTTGTATATACCTCATTAAATGTAGGCGACATTATAAAAAATGTTAAAAATAAAGACAAGCCCGCAATAATCTGATTAGGAGGTACAGTCTGCGTACCAATGGCAGACCTTATAAAATGCAGTACAATTACAATTCTCGTGAAAGAAGTCAGCATCATCAGAACAGACGGTGCAACAGAAAGTACTGTAAGTACAAGAAGCATCTGCAGGACACTCGACATATCCGAGCCGTCCCCGGCAGATATTCCAACACTGATTAAATTATTACCGCTGTCGGTATCCGCAGCGGCCACATGCTGAACAAAAAAAACACACGACGCAAAAAATACCGACATTGCCAATGATATTATTAGCACCTTCTTTTGATACTTCTTAAAAAAATGTAACATCTTGCTTAATTCCCGCCTAATCTTACGGCTTGTCCTTCTTAAACTTATCTAAAACTGCCCTAAAGCTTTCGGATTTCACCCGGGTAGAATTATCCCTGTATACCAAATCCTCCTCACAAACCTCACATAAATATGTGACAGTATCTTTACAAACTGCTATTGCAAAGCACTTACTACCTATTTTTATTATTTGAATGTACTTTGTGGATGAAATTTTCATCGTCTCGAGCACAATAATATTGCTACCCGACATTTTTTCTTTTTGAAATTTACCAACCCACCTGGTTGCGAAATATGTAAGCGCCACCACAAACGCAAAAATTAAAACCAGCGTAATAAGCTGGGCAAATGCCTCTATACGGCTGCTCGACACAGCAAGCAAAAGCATTATCCCAAAACCTTCCGAACTGCTTCAATAACTCTGTCTGCCTGGAACGGCTTTACAATAAAGTCCTTTGCCCCTGACTGAATTGATTCAATAACCATAGCCTGCTGACCCATCGCTGAACACATGATTACAGATGCATTCGGGTCTAACTCTTTGATCTTTTTCAGAGCGGCAATTCCATCCATCTCAGGCATAGTAATATCCATAAGAACTAAATCCGGCTTAACTTCGGCATACTTTTCAACAGCTTTAGCACCGTTTTCTGCTTCTCCTGCAATATTGTAACCGTTCTTTGTGAGAATATCCTTAATCATCATTCTCATAAACGCTGCATCATCGCATATCAAAATATTATTTGCCATATTATTTCTCCTATCTTTTATTCACTAAGATAACTTTATTGTATTATACATCATCCCAGCACAATTTCCTATCATTTTTTTATTTTATTCATGCCATTTTAGGCACTCTTTATATTATTAAGACATTTTTTATTTGTCTTTAATAATCTCAGTAATTCTCACGCCAAAACTTTCCTCAATCACGACTACCTCGCCCTTTGCTACATATTTTCCGTTTACAAGAACGTCTATCGCCTCACCTGCGATTTTATTCAGCTCGACAATCGTTCCTGGCGCAAATTCAAGAATATCCTTAATAGACTTTTTGGTTCTTCCAAGCTCAACCGTTACTTCCAGAGGAACATCCATAATTAAATCGATATTTTCCTTCTGAGAAAGAGCATTGACATCACCTGAAAACGGCTGAAATGAAGCTGGTGCAACATTTACATCCTGCTGTGCTGTCTGCTGGTTAGGAGCATATCCGTATGCCATAGGCTGACCCTGCGGCATTCCCATTGGCGGATAACCATAAGGCATTCCCATCGGAGGATAACCGTAAGGCATCCCCTGCATCTGCTGTCCCTGAGGCATAGCGTTTTGCTGAGCATTCACACTGTTGTCAGGCGCCGCTGCCTGCTGAGGTTGAGGCTGTGATACAGGCTGCTGCTGCGCAGTCTGCTGAGATGGCTGAGACGCTGCTTGAGGCGCAGCATCCTGTTGCTCCGGCTCATCGGAAGGAGCAAACAACCCAAGCAATTCTTTTGCAAAATCGATAGGATACAACTGCATAATCTCACTGTCTATCAAATCGCCTATCTGCATTTTAAAAGCAACCATAACAAACTCGCCGCTTAAGAATGCAGGAAGATTTTCAATAGGCTCACTGTATGTTTCTATCATATTTGCGACAGGAGGACTAATATCAATCTTCCTGTTAAACATAGATGACATAGATGTCGCAGCAGAACCCATCATCTGATTCATCGCCTCACCTATTGCACTGAGATGAAGCTCCGAGAGCGGCTCGTCATCATTGACCTGGCCTTCCCCTCCCATCATTAAATCAGTTATTATCTTAACATCCCTTTCCTTTAAAATAAGGACATTATTTCCGTCAATTCCCTCTTTATATGAAATCTGCAACATGACACAAGGTCTGTCATATTTTACAGACAGCTCATCCCATGTGGCAACCGATACAGAAGGTGTTGTAATATCAACCCTCTGATTGAGCAGTGAACTCAATGTTGTTGCCGCAGTTCCCATGCTTATGTTTGAAATTTCTCCTACTGCATCCTTCTCTGAATCAGAGAGTACCAGTTGTTCTTCTGTTGATGGTTTATTTTCGCTCTCCTGCTGGGCACTGTTATCAGCATTGTCAGAGCCGCTTCCCCCTGCAAGTAATGCATTAATTTCGTCCTGTGATAGCATACCATCCATTATTCTTCACTCTCCTCCCTGATAACTTCTGTTATCCTTACTGCATATTTATCATCTGAATATCCCGGCAATGCCATGAATTTGCGGATATTTCCGACATACACTTCCAATTCCTCGTCAACATTACGATTGACCTTAATAATATCTCCTACCTGCAGATTCACAAAATCCGCAACGCTTATAGTGCTGTTTCCAAGTACAGCCTTGATAGGAATCTTGGCTCTGCTGATGGCACTCTCGATAGTCTTTTCATAAGAATGCTCATCCTTTTCCCTCATTGTTGAAAACCAATACTTTGTATTGAGCTTATCAATAACCGGCTCCAGTGTATCAAATGGCAGACATATATTCATAAGTCCCTCAACATCACCGATTTTAATATTAAGCGTTATAATCGCAATGGTTTCACTAGGAGATATAATCTGGGCAAACTGTGAATTAGTCTCAATTCTTTCGAGTCGCGGCGAAATCTTTACAACATTTTCCCACGGCTCAGTCAGCAGATTTACACAAATAGAAAAAATACGCTCAAGTATTGACAGCTCTATTTCCGAAAAGTCTCTCTCCTTGTCCAGCGATTGTCCGGCTCCTCCCAGAAGTCTGTCCACAATAGCAAACCCCAGATTGGATGCCATTTCCATAATAACATTTCCCGTCAAAGGCTCCATGTTTATTACTCCAAGCAGTACAGGATTAGACAGCGCATTTGAAAACTCGGAATAAATAACTACCTCCGAATTGACAACATCAACTGTCACAGACTTACGAAGATATGCCGGAAGATTGGTAGCCATAAGTCTTGCAAAATGCTCATAGATAATTTCCAATGTTCTTAAATGTTCTTTTGAAAACTTTGCAGGTCTTGCAAAATCATAATTCTTAACCTGTTTTTCCTCAGTATTTTTTGCCTCGTCAATGTCAAGCTCTCCAGTGCTTAAGGCTTTCAAGAGGTCATCAATCTCATTTTGTGATAAAACCTCACCCAAACTTCTCACCTCCCTGCGATTTTTCTCTTTTATACAGCCCGATGCTGCTTTGTATATTCAGCATCATCTTACTGTACAAGTATTTCCGAAAGAGTTACGGAAACTATTGCTTCTGTCTCAAACTGATCCTGCAGGGCTGTCAGAAGATTGTTTTCAATAGTTGTCTTATTCTTGGTAACATCATTGTAAGAATACTTTAAAGCCTCTGTTGTAATCTGGCTGACAATAAGCTTCATGCCATTGTTGATACTCGTAGACTTTGCCTCGTAATCCCTAGCCTTTTTATTCAATCCAATTGTAACTCTGAGCACAACATAGTGCGTCTTGCCGCCGTCTGTATATGAAACCGTAATACTGCTGCTGTCGCCGCTTGTAACTTCAATATACTCAATATCATCAATATTAACGCTTGTTCCTGTCTGTGAGCCGTTGGCCGCCATACCTGCGGAATCCAAATCAATTATCTGTGCCACTTTTTTTATCAGATTATTAGTTCTGGTATTTGTTGATACAAGCGAAAATGTTAAAATAACTGTCAGAATAAGGTTTATCAAAACCAGCGCAAGCGTTATAACATTCAGCATACTCTTTTTCATAATATTAATCCTCCGCAGCAGTTAGCTGTTAAACGTATTATATATTTTTATTTCTACTCTTCTGTTCTGAGCGCGTCCCTCTGCCGTTGAATTCGAAGCAATCGGAACATATTCGCCGCGGCCTGATGACATCATTGTAGCTGCATCAAACCCTTTGTTGTCGACCAGATACTTAAACACAGAATACGCACGTTTCTGTGACAGCATCATATTATCCGGAAATTCAGATGTATTAATAGGCACATTATCAGTGTGTCCCTCAATTATAATAAGATTATCATTATACTCGTAAATGGCGTCAGCGACCTTATCAATCAGTGAAACAGCCTCAGCCTTTAGCTCAGCTCTTCCCGAATCAAATAAAATGCCGCTTCCAAGATTAAGCTCCACATACTTGCTTGTAGCCGTTATCTCAACTTCATCAGATACATTAGCTGCATTCAACGCATTCTCTATTGCCTCAGCCATCTGCTCCGACTCAGCAAGCCCCTCACGCTCAACCGTCTCATAGGCATCCTGGCTGGTATTCTCCTCCGGCTGTGAAAACGAGCCGTCAGCACTCAGCCCCATATTATTATAGTAATCGCCTATAGAGTTAAGCTGACTTGCACCGCTTCCCACAAGTATTCCATCATCACTCAGCGCTGAACCGCCGCTTGGCAGAATACTGAACGCCGCAGAAAGAGATGCCGACAACTCCTGAAACTTCTGCTGATCCATATTTGACATCGCAAACAAGAGAACGAAAAAGCAAAGAAGAAGATTCATCAAGTCGGCAAATGTATTAAGCCAGAGCTGTGCCGGCTTTTCCGGTTCGGCTTTTCTTTTCATCGAGCTTCACCTCCAGCCTCCGTCTCAGACATGGTATTTCTTGCACCAGGCGCAAGGAATGATTTAAGCTTTTCCTCTATTACTCTAGGATTTTCTCCAGCCTGTATAGACAAAAGCCCCTCAATTATGATTTCTTTCATCTGATACTCGTTATCATTGATAAGCTTTAACTTATTAGAAATCGGCACGCAAAACCAGTTGGCAATCAGTGAGCCGTAAAGCGTTGTGATAAGAGCAACCGCCATGTTAGGACCGATAGACGCCATATCCTGCAAATCCGCGAGCATCAAAATAAGGCCAATAAGAGTACCAATCATACCCCATGCAGGACCGAGAGCAGCCCAGTTATCATAGAAACTTGAAACCTTCTTATGTCTGGCATCCATATTATCCAGCTCAGTCTCAAGAATTCCCCTCACAAGCTCAGGCTCTGTTCCGTCAACAATAAGAAGGATTCCTTTTTTCATGAACTCATCATCCAGAGTACCTGCAACCTCTTCAAGTGCCAAAAGCCCTTCTTTTCTTGCCACATTTGACAAATCAATAATCTTCCCTATAAGACTTCCGTAATCAAGCTTAGGATCCTTAAACGCCATTCCCATTCCCTTTATACAGGTAACAAAATCCTTAAGCGTATAAGACCCGAGCATTCCAGTAAGCGAGCCTCCAATAGTAATAATTACAGAAGGAATATCAATAAAGCTATCCCAAATCGCACTAACATCAGCACTTGATACAATTCCGAAAATAACCATTGCAAAGCCCGCAACAATACCTATCAGTGTAGCTATATCCACTATGTAACACCATCCGTTTCTTTTATTTTATTTTATCTATTGTTTAACACTTTAATATTAATTCAAATTCGTGTATATCTTTCTTTTGTACTCTATCACCCTGTCAACAATATCACTGCTGCTCTCCTTGACAATATACTTTGTTCCGGTTGTCAGCGTTATGACCGTATCAGGCGTCTCCTCCACTGACTGGATGATGTCTGCGTTAATCACTATCTTGGTATCGTTAAAACGCGTAACACTAATCATAAATCTCCCTCAACAAATAATAATTCATAAATTCTTAATGGAAAACTCCGCTTTTAGTACTATTTCAAAACTAGTACCTAAGATAACGCTATGTATATTAAAACACTTTTCTTTGATAATTGCAATAAAACCCTTAAAATTTCTTGTCATTTTTGTTCCATTTTGGTCTGCATAATAATTTAAAATCATTTATATGTAAAGTGTATGTAAAGTGTATATAAAGCATATGTAAAGTGCAGATAAAAAAACAGACACGGAAACCGTATGCCCCAAATTTATTAGATTTTGTTCTAACACTTGAGAGGCAGTTCGTAATTTCCCGCGTCTGTTTCTGCTGTTTTATTATTAAATCATCATATAAAAATTATATTTATCATCAGTAAGCTTCTATTTATCTCTTAAGATTTATAAGCTCTTCAAGCAGGGTATCGGAAACGGTAATAATTCTCGAATTAGCCTGATAACCTCTCTGCGTAGTAATCATATTAGTAAACTGATCCGCCAAATCGACGTTGGACATTTCAAGATAACCCGATGTAATTGAGCCGTCATTTTCAGTAATATCCTGTCCTATACCGTCAAATGAGCCTGAGTTCAGTGTTGCCGCATATAGATTGTTTCCAACCTTTTCAAGGCCGGCAGGATTAG
>CASFUI010000117.1 GCA_949297565.1 uncultured Eubacteriales bacterium | reverse complement strand
CAAATTTTGCGCTCCTTAAATCATCTTATACAGGATATTCAAATCTCACATCGGCATATTATGACGCTATTGACGCAGAGTTATATCTGAAGAGCAAGATGATGCCTACTTGGGATATTGCCGACACTACGGCAAATGAACAGTTGGCGTTATTGACGACAGAAAATCTGTCACCTGTTGCTGTAACAGATGTAAGCACAGTATCTTCTTATACTGCCGACAATGCTGTTCTTGCAATGGCAAAGTCGCTTATAAATACAAGTTTGTATAAGATAGAAATTACAGAATCGTCATTAGTTTCCCAGCAATGGAAAGGAAAATTTAAGCTTACAAGCTACTCATCTGATGAAGATATTGCTGAAAATACTGAGTTTATAACTGTCACAATTAATGATGATTATAAAAAATATATTGAGCAGTGCATTGACAGAACTATGTCAAAATTTAATGATATGGATATTAATAATATATTTGAGCTGGAGGAATTGTCTGAGTTTAAATCAGAACTAAAAAAATACTGCGCTGCAAGATTAACATCTTTTGAGTCCGCCTACCAGACCGTTTTAAATGTTTTAACAGAACAAGGAATATCAAGCGGAAATTCTGAATTATACGATATTTATTACACCCCTTACTATAATAAATTAAACGCAATTCAGTCAGAATTATCCGTGAGAAATAAAGAGGTAGATACGGTTATTTCAGTTCAGGAAAGTTTACAAAAGCTGTTTGTTTCAGTCCAGAATACTTTAAATTTTGAAAAATATATGGGCCCGGATTTATGGCAGTTATTTTTATCCTATATAAGAGAGGACAGCTATTCTAATGAAAACTATATATCAGACGGATTATCCAATGACGAACTGATTTCTTCATGTAAGCAGTTGATTGAAAAGGCAAAAAGCGAACTGGTTAAATCAGGAGAAAAACAATATTCTATAACTTCTGCTCTGACAAATTTATTATTGATTACAGATGAAAATAATAATTGTGTATTTGAGCCTATACTTGACGATTTTACACTCGGAAATTTCATCAGATGTAAAATCGACGGAAAATTGTATAAGATGAGGCTTACGGATATACAGATAGACTATGATAATCTGACGCAGCTCGGGGTGACTTTTTCAGATGTAATAAAATCCGGCAGTATTCTTGACAGACAGATGAGAAATACCGTAAAGCAGGTAAACTCTATGGCAACATCGTATTCGTCTGTAAAAAAGCAGGCGGATAAGGGAGAGAAAGCAAATTACTCCTTTGAGCGACTGCAGAAAGAGGGGTTAGACTCTGCACAATATAATATTTTCAACACAAACTCTACTGTTATTGTTGATGAGCATGGTCTGCTCGGCAGAAATTATGATGATGTAAATGATGTGTACAGTGATGAGCAGGTAAGGCTTAACGGCTCAGATTTAGTATTTACCGATGACAACTGGAAAACTACAAAACTGGCTGTCGGCAAACAAAAATTCACACTAAACGGCACAGAGCGCGAGGTATATGGAGTAAACGCTCAGACTGTTATTTCAGGTGAGATTGTTGCCGGAAACATATACTCTGCCAACTACTCATCAGACAGTTCCGGAAACACTGTAAGCGGAACTTTTCTCGATTTAAATAACGGTAATTTTGCTTTGGGCGGAGGAAAGATTATATTTAATTCCGATACTAATAAAATGACTATAAAGGGAGTCGATATAGACTGGTCTACATCTACTTCTCCTGAAATGGCTGATATTGACGGAATAGAGGATCTGCAAAGCATAGTAAGTTATAATACCGCAAAAATTGACAGCAATACGGCGCAGATAGCTTCAAATACTGCTGCTATTGAGTTGAATTCAACACAGATAGCTACAAAGGTTACCGCCGATGATGTCAGCAGTATGATTTCTCAATCTGCCGATGAAATAAGGTTAAAAGCCGACAAGATTGTCTGGGACGCTTTATATTCTTCTATGGACGAGGACGGAAATTTTGTATGTCAGAATGCGGATATTTCGGGAAAGATAAATGCCACAAGCGGTACGATTGGGGGATTTGAGATAAGTGCAACCTATTTGTCGGCAACCGCAAGTTTTGGAAATCAATATTGTGTAGGTTTAACTATGCTGGAGGATGACCCAGAGGCACCTTTTAATCCTGCCATCTGGGCTGGTGCTTCTTATGATAATAGATATAGTGCTCCTTTTATAGTTGATTATGCAGGAGGAGTTCAT
>CASFUI010000116.1 GCA_949297565.1 uncultured Eubacteriales bacterium | reverse complement strand
CTAATACTACAGGTGTTGTAAACAGTCTCTTACTTAAGGCAAATATTATCAATGAGCCTATATATTTCCTGGGTGACACTAAGTATTGGAGAGGTGCTTTCTATGTAATGAATGTATGGAAAGATACAGGTTGGGGAACAATTCTTTTCCTTGCTACATTGTCAGGTATCAGCCCTGATTTATATGAAGCGGCACAGATTGATGGTGCTAACCGTTGGAAGCGTTTGATTTACATTACACTTCCTGCTTTGGCAAATACAATCATCACAGTATTTATTCTTAACCTTGCTAAGGTTATGAATCTTTTCGAGTCAGTATTTGTTACTATGAACAACGCTGTATTGGATGTTGCCGAGGTATTGCAGACATATGTATACCGAAAGACGTTCAGTAGTGGTAACTCAGATTATGGTTATACCACAGCGGTAGGTTTGTTTAAATCGTTTGTCGGAATGATTCTTGTACTTGGCTGTAACTATGCTAGTAAGAAAGTCCGCGGACGCGGTATTGTATAAGGAGGGATAGATAATGAGTGATAATCAGATTGTAGTTGCTAAGAAAAAGAAAAAATTTAAAATCTTCCCACTTGTTAATGGCTTGATTTTTATCCTGATTTCATGTGCAATTATTTTCCCTATTTGGAAGGTTGTTGTTGATTCTTTTGATGCCAGGTCAGCATACGGTTTTAAGTGGATACCGACAGAGTTTTCTCTCGGCGGTTACCGCGCAATCGTAACTCGAGTTGCATTGTACAGACCATTTGGTATATCTTGTCTTGTTACGGTAGTTGGTACGTTTATCGGTTTGCTTCTTGTAACATTAGGCGGTTATGTATTAATTCAGTGGGAGATGCCGGGAAGAAACTTCTTCGCGTATATGCTGCTCTTCACAATGATTTTCGATGGTGGTATGATTCCTAAGTACCTCGTTATGAAGAACCTGCACTTGCTGAATACACTTTGGTCAGTTATTCTGCCGTTGTCAATTAATGTTTATAACCTGGTATTGATGAGGAACTTCTTTGAAGGTATCCCCGAGGCGCTGTTTGAGGCCGCCAAGATTGACGGATGTTCTCCTATGAGAATATTCTTTAGAATCGTTCTTCCTCTTTCAAAGGCAGCTCTTGCTTCTATCGGTTTGATGTTTGCCGTACAGTTCTGGAACGATTATACTAACTTCAAGATTTACATCAATAAGAATGCATTGTTCAACTTCCAGATTAAGCTTCGTAACATGGTTATGGATAGTGATATTCCTAATGATGATTCGGTTGACCCGAACACAATTTCAAGTGCGGCCGTTATTGTGGCAGTATTGCCTTTCGCAATTATTTATCCGTTCTGCCAGAAGTACTTCGTACAGGGTGTTAATATCGGCGCCGTTAAAGAGTGATTTAATTTTAGATTTTTTAAAAAATTTAAGACTGACCTGTGTATTGCAGGTCAGTCTTTTTTTTCGGTAAAAATATTCGTTTATACGCATTAATATGTAGAAAATACAGAGATAATGCGCTATACTTAAACAAAAAGATATGAAAGGAGTGTGCCTGTGAGTACAATTAGGGATGCTATTTATCTTGAGAATATCGATGAGGTTAAGCGTATGCTGGAGGAGGAGCCGAATCTTATAGATGAGAGAGATGAAAACGGAGTGCCTATGGCGCTGCTTTCGGCAAAAACCGGAAATTTAAAATTAGTGCGCTATATTGTCGAGTATTCGAGAGCAAGTATGGATATAACAGATAGTGAGCACCGCAGCATGCTTCACTATGCTGCAATGTCCGGAAGTATTGATGTCTGCAGGTATCTTATAGAGAGAGTTGGATTGTCGCCGCTTATCGGTGATTTGAATTTATCAGCTCCGATTGATATTGCATATCAGAATAAATTTTTTGAACTGTTGGAGTATTTTGAGCAGGAAATAGGTGCAAAGTACTCACAGTTATACAGAAATCCAATTAGAACAGGATTTTATCCAGACCCGTCTATTGTCAGGGTGGGAGATGAATATTATATGGTTAATTCGTCTTTTGTGTATTTTCCATGTATACCTGTGTCTGTTTCAAAAGATTTAGTTCACTGGAAGATTATCGGGTACGCAATTACTGAGCCTTCATGGGCCGCTCTTGATGAGCTGGAGGGCGGAAGAGGCTATTGGGCGCCTGATATTTCATATTATAAAGGTCGATTTTACATAACTGCTACATATCGTCTCAATGACGACGGGACAGTATACAGGAAACAGATAGTAGTAAGTTCTGATAAACCTGAAGGGCCATACAGCAAGCCTGCAATTATAGATGAGGACGGAATAGACCCGTCTATATTTACCGATGATGATGGAAGAAGATACATGCTTTTAAACAGGGGGGCACGTATTTTTCCTCTGAGCGAGGATGCGTCAAGAAAGACGGGAGAAGCGCAGCTTTTATATTACGGAGATTATAAGAGGGCTCCGGAGGGACCTCATCTGCTGAAAAAAGACGGATATTATTATTTGTTTGAGGCGGAGGGAGGCACAGGCCCGGGGCACAGAATTACAGTCTCAAGGAGCAGAGAGCTTATGGGAAGATACACGCCTTGTCCGTATAATCCGATTATGAGACAGAACGACGAGGGCGCGATTATACAGAGATGCGGACACGGAAAGCCGGTACAGACACAGAACGGCGAATGGTATATGGTCTATCTGTGCGGCCGCAAAATAGGAGATGGATACAGCATACTCGGACGGGAGACAGCCCTTGACCCTATAGAGTGGACAGATGACGGATGGCCTATCGTAAACCGGTTAAACGGACCAAGCACACTTCAGATTAAACCTGATTTGCCAGAAACCATATGGGAATCGAGCTTTGATGATGACTTTGACGGAAGTTCATTAAGCTATGACTGGACATTTCCGCGTGCACCTGAGCCTAATGGAGTTACGCTTGACAATTCCTATGTAAGAATTAAGGGAAGCCGTAAGGATTTAAATTCTATGCATGCGAGAAATATTCTTTTAAGGCGTCAGCAGGATTTTAAGTTTGAGGCAGTATGCAAACTAAAGCTGCCTAAGCTGTACCCGGGGCAGGATGCAGGAATGACGTGTTATTATGATGAGAATACATTTTTGAAATTCGGTGTATTCGCAACGCAGGAAGAGCAGTCAAGAAATATACTCAAGGTGACCGAGTATGTAGATGGCTATAAGGACGGAAATTCTGTGGAAATAGATTTAAGCCGTTCGGAGCTCTGGCTTAAGGTTGAGACTAACTATCTTAAGAGGACATTTTCTTTCAGTTATGACGGTGAAAATTATACTAAACTGGATGTGCTTGAGAATGTATATTATCTCTGTGACGAGGGGTTAAAAAAGGGCAAGCGGTTTACCGGCGCTATGCTGGGGATGTATGCGTATGCGGGTGATTTTGGAAGCGGATATTCGGACGGAGCCAAAGACCACGGCGATGATATGCTTTACGGCGAGTTTGATTTTTTCAATTATAAGCCATTGTAAAACTCAGTGAAAAGGAGAGAATATGTTGATTAAAAGAGATTTGGAATTTGAAAAGGCGTTGGCAGAAAAGCTTTTATCTGTTGACTGGACAAAGCTGGATACATGGGACAGGGCGTTGCTTTTAAACGGTGCGGCAAAGGTTTGGGCGGCAACAGGTAGTGAAGAATTTGGAAATATCCTTGTGGAAGGGCTGAAAAAATGCGGATGTGTTCTGGCAGACAGCGATATAGCGGCGCAGGAGGATCGTATGGTTACAGGCAGCGATTCGCAGGATTTATGCAACTATATGCTGGGAAATGCCTGTTATGCGGCTAAGGATTTTACAGGCGAGCCTGTGTACGCGGAGTCGGCAAAGAAGCTGGCGGAGCAGTTTAATACTCAGAAGCGCGGTGAGGCCGGATATTTTCTGAATAAAGAGCATGGCGCTTGTCTTTGCGACACATATTGCAGCCAGGTTTTTTATATGAATTATGAGACAAGAGACGGAGGCAAAGAGCATTATAATGACATTATTGCCCAATATAACTCTATACATGAAAGTCTTTACCGTGATGTTGCGTCTAAGGCAGATTTGAGTAACTGCCGAAATGATAAAAATACATGTGGCTGCGGTGGTGAAGCTGTGTCTGATATCAAAGAAGCGTGTGAGCTTTTAAGCTATTACTGTGCTGCTCTTATTGATACAATGGAAGTAATGGACCAGGCACTTTATGAGATATACAGAAAGCTTCAGGACTATTTTAAGGAGGCTGTAAAGACTGTTTTGAAGGTAAAATACAGCGGTGATGCCGATGCTTTTAGTGGAGACGGAACTGCTGAATCATATGAGCTGATATTTGCTTATGCGGTTTTTAAGGGCTGCCGTATGAAGGCGTTGCAGACTGAAAAGTATGAGTATGCAGCGGATATGTTATATAACAAAATGCCTGAAATAGCATCTGTTTCATTTGACAGTGCAGACGGAGCAACGCTGGTCGGAGCTTGTGCACTTGTTTACAGTGAGGCGGTGCGCAACAGAGAATATCAGGATTATGGACGCGGCAAGGGAGGCGTATTATGGAGTTAAAATTAGTCATAAATACAGCGAGAAGCGCTGTTGTAGAGCTTACGGAATCCGGAAAATATTATACATATAAGGAGTATGAGATATTTGTAAACGGAAAAAAATTAATGGACAGCGACAGGGTTATTACGTCTATATATGATTTAAAGCCTGACACAGATTATGAGATTTATGCCGTATATGACGGACAGGTGACAAACACAGTGAGATTCCATACAGATTATGAGTTTGTTACATTAAATGTAAGAGAATTCGGAGCGTACGGAGATGGAGAGCATGACGATACAAACGCTATCCAGTGCGCGATTATGGCATGTCCTAAGGCATCTAGAGTGCTTGTTCCTGAAGGAATATATAAGGTGTCAAGCGTTTTCCTAAAGAGCGATTTAACGCTTGAGCTTGCAGAGGGAGCTGTGTTGTCTGCTTATACTGACCGCGAAAAATTTCCTATTCTGCCGGGTGTGATTGAATCGTATGACGAGAGCGAGGAATATAACCTCGGCTCATGGGAAGGTAATCCTCTTGACACATTCTCAGCTATTTTATGCGGAATAAATGTAGAGAATGTTGTGATTACGGGGCGAGGAATTATTGACGGAAATACAAATTTTGAGAATTGGTGGAATAATTGTAAGGTCAGGAATATAGCATGGAGGCCTCGTCTGTTTTTTATCAACCATTGCAGCAATGTGACAATGCACGGGATTACAGTGCAGAATTCTCCGTCATGGACAATTCATCCATATTTCAGCCAGCATCTCAAATTTATTGACGTCAAGATAAAGAATCCTGCCAATTCACATAACACAGACGGCCTTGACCCTGAGAGCTGTACGGATGTTCTGGTTTTAGGCACATATATTTCAGTAGGAGATGACTGTATTGCCATAAAGTCGGGAAAGATTTATATGGCACAGAAATATCAGGTCCCTACATCTGACATGACAGTGAGACAGTGCTGTATGAGAGACGGTCACGGAGCAGTTACTGTGGGCAGTGAGATTGCCGCAGGTGTGAAAAATGTGCATATAACCGACTGCCTTTTTATGAATACGGACCGCGGGCTTAGAGTTAAGACAAGACGAGGCAGAGGAAAACTGTCTGTGCTTGATGATATTTCGTTTGAAAATATTGATATGGATAATGTTATGACACCGTTTGTTGTAAACAGTTTCTATTTCTGTGACCCGGACGGAAAGACAAATTATGTGGGTTCAAGGGAAGCTTTGCCTGTTGATGACAGAACTCCGTCTATTAAACGTCTCACATTTAAAAATATTACGGCAAAGAACTGCCATGTTGCCGGTACGTATATATATGGTCTTCCGGAGAGCAAGATTGAGCGTCTGACATTTGAAAATATTGATTTTTCTTATGCTCAAAATCCGAAACCTGGAGTTGCCGCTATGATGCTGGGCTGTGACGAGGCGGTAAAGCAGGGGATGATTGTTAATAATGTCAAGGAACTGGTGCTTAAAAATGTGAATATTTCAGGCTGTGACGGTGAGCCTGTTGTGGCTGAGAATGTCGATAAAATTATAAAGTAAATTTATTTCAAATAACTTGAAATAGTTTATTCAGGTATAATAATGACACAGTGTGAGGTTAAATATGGATTTACATGCACCAAAGGGGCTGGATGTCGATAACTGGTTTATTGAGTGTTATAAAAGGCACAGAAAACATCCGCTCATTATTCTTATAAGATTGTATAAGGGAAATTATCATAAATTCGTTGCGGCAGTGTTTTTCTTTTTTATAAAGCACTGCCCGGTATGGGTACTGCCGATTGTGACGGCGAATATTATCAATGATGTGACGACACACAGTCCGGACACCTATACAAATACGGTTTTGTACACCTGTTTAATGACTGGACTTATTCTTTTGAATATTCCGACTAACTATATGTATACAAGGTATAAGTCGCTTGCGACCAGATATGCGGAAACCGGACTGAGAAAAGCTCTGGTGAGGAAGCTGCAGCAGCTTTCAATTTCTTATCACAAAGAAACACAGTCCGGACGTCTGCAGTCTAAGATTATACGTGACGTTGAGGCGGTTGAAATGCTTTCAACACAGCTATTGATAAGTACGTTGAATATAGCGCTGAATATTTCTGTCGCGCTTGCCGTCACAGTATCAAAAAGTATGGTTGTATTTTTGTTTTTCCTGGTCACAACTCCGCTTGCCGCGCTCACAATGGTATTTTTCAGAAATATAATG